>NZ_BAAFZH010000080.1:0-122702 GCF_054684315.1 Scytonema sp. NUACC21
ACTTAATATTGAACGCTTAGCACCCCTTGCACGTAGTTGTGGTTTTGACATTCAAATTTCCAGGTGCAAGATGTGAGTAAATAAACATGAGTTATTAATTCGTGCCAATGCATCATAGTTAAAAAAGTTAAATCAGTACGCTCTGTGAGAAATTCTAAAGATTCTATTAGTTTAGATGTATACCAACCACTAAAATTAAGTAATTTGATATGAGAAGAATTTTTGAAAGTTCTACCAATAATCCCTTTATCCGATGTACGTAAATCATCATGGCCCCAAAAATTCGGATAAATTTTATGTTTAATTAATTTTTCTGGAGTCACACAATGAACTTCAGCTAAACGGATGAGATAACTTGTTAAGCTTTCACAGTCAATAGTTCCAACACCAATCGGCTCTAAGTAATATAAAATACTACGTTTTGTTAGCTCCGGGGTGTGCAAATCATAATGGGGATATAAGGTGAATTTGTCCTGATGCATTTTCTGTCCCTATTGAATCTCGTGTAGGGTTACGAATTCCCACTGAGTTCTTCCGTTTTTTTGGCTGAATGACTTGAGATTTTGAATCAGAATTTGAACTGTAATTTTGTTTGGATATAGATGGACAATGTAAACCTAAGTCTTGATATAGCTCTTCAATTTTTCCTTCAATTGAAGCATATCTAGCTTCTCCTTCTTTAATATGTTTGAGAATATTTCGACATTGACTAACTGATAAAGCTCTTTTTTCTAAATGCTTAAGCATCACAGTAGAAGCATTTTCGTTTAAGGCCTCTGCCAGAGCATTTCTAGACCAATTTTTGAGGATACCAACACATCCCAAACTCCGGGAATATAAATATTCCCAATGTGATAAAAAGTCTGGGGGTTCTCTTGTTGGTATTGGTCATAACTGATATAAATTGCTAAAATTCTTCTCGTAAATGCATCCATTAACAAACTTAACCAAGGTTTTCCTAAAACTTTTCCTGTTTGGGAACATCTCAGTTCGATATCTAGTTCAGTATGGTCAATGTGAGCAATGTGAAAGGGAAAATCACCATGTCGAGGTGTAGATAATTCTAATTCCCAATAAAAGGCTTCTATTTCATATGCAGCACGAGTTCCCGAACGCTTTTCTACTGTTGTATATTTTGGACGTTTTTTAATTTCGGCTATGAAGGTTTTATAACTAGGAATTTGGTCATCGCTCATCCCAGATTTGTGACAACTGCTTACAAATGAAGCATAAACAGCTTGTTTGGTTTTTTGCTTTTTATTCTCATATTCTTCAGTAATAAATTTCTCTAAAGTTTCGAGAACGTGTTGAGGTAGCTTTCGATTCCGATTCCCTTTATGATGATTTAAGGATATTAATCCCAGATAGCCATAACCGTACTTCTCTTCTGCTTGCTGATAATTACGAATCCAACGTCTTAATGACCGTTCTTTTGGTTTACCAGTTATACTTGATTGCTCGTCCAAGTAAGGTTTTAATAGGCTGAAACGACGATTAGCGTTAATTAAATCATCGGTGGAAGCTTGCTTTAATATTTCCAGGGCTTTTTCAGAAATAAGTGATTGATTTTTTAGGGGATTTATAGTAACTTTCCCGGCTTTTACTAAAGCGGAAAACTCAGAGATTTTGAACTCTATAGTTTCAAACTCTTTGGCACTCAGTAAAAGATAATCTTGACCAACTAAAATAATATTTAAACAAACCCCATCATAAAATACTGACGTACCAGGTATTAATTCGATTACTGATGAGGTCATAATTTTATCAGATTTTTCTGTACAGATAATTGCATTGAAAGAATCCTCTATCACACGAGATTTAACAACTCGACATTTCTCAGCTTCTACTAGAACGTGTGATGTTAAATCTGTATAGATTTCTTCTGTTGCTACTAAACTATAAATGTTATCTGCCTCTACGCCTTTGTAGTTTAATAACTCAGCTATAGAAATTCCTGGGTGTGCTTCTACCAATGAAGTAACTATGTTGTATTGTTCTTGAAATCTTAGTGACAAATCACTTTTATAGTAATCCTCTAAAAATTCTAAATTCCGCTGCAATATCCAATTAATTTTGGCACTAGACCACAGTTGAAAGTCAAAGCCAAACTGCTTGGCATATTCTAAACCGGGCGGTGATTGCCACTTATTATCACTACTACGTTGATAACGATGAGGACTTTTTTGTGCTAATTTTTCTAATTCGTTTTCTGTTTTACACTCTACCCATCCCGCTCCTAAAGAACTAATCACAAAAAAGTCTGGAGTAATTATTACACCTAGATTTCGCCCTGATGCTGAAACATACTGAATTTTAAAAGGAGGTGGTTGGTCGTAATATTCTAAAACATCTTCTGTATGTTCCAACTGATATATAAAAGGAAGTTCTACTTTGTGAGATTCAAATTGAATTGTTACTCCCATCTTACGGCTCGGATAACGCCCCGACACGTTTTTACATCGACTTCCTACGCTACGGGATGGCAAAGTATTACGAATCCTTTCAATCTCCATCACAGCTGAATCCGTCAGCCTTTGACTTATGCACCATCGGTTAAATTCCTCTTGTGTCATCATGGTTGCACCTACCCTCAGCGCTCCACAACAAGTTATCGCGCTTTACTATCTTGTATATCTCTACAGTGATGTAAATTAGATGTAAATTATCTAAATTTAACATGACTGATAAACTGGTAGAGGTCTTAATTCGTATATACTGGTAGCATTTAAGGTGAGCAAAAGAATTAACGTTACTTTACCGGATAGCGTCTTAGAGGATTTAGAAGTATGGGCTGCATATCAAGGTCGCCCTACGGCTAATCTTGCTGCTTTTTTGATTGAAATGTCTATCAAATTAGCCAAGGACAACGGTGAATTTCCCCAAAAGTCCTCAGTTACAACTCGTAAGTCACAGTAGAAAATCAGACCTGGGCGTTGTGTGAAAGTTATTTGGTTCTTTTTGATAATCTTTTCTTAACCTTCCACTATACAACGCAACTAGTTTACGATTGTAAATTCGAGTCAACAATACTTGAAGAGCAGCTTCATTGGAATGCTGAAAAGTTTGATATATCTCTCTTAGGCTGTCAGCCAGAACTCCCGAAACAATCTTCAACTGAAGTATTCAACCTCAAAAAATATTCTGACTCACAGCAACTTTTATGCTTCCACAAAGTGGATTTGGACAAATTATGCTTCCTTATTAGGAATTGGCACGCAAATCACTTACGTATTAATCAGGGTTTCAGACACTGAAATCCGAGCTTATACTTCCAGACCCTGACAACTTTTGGGTCTGGTTATACTAGCCCATGTTATTGCACTAACCGATAGCTATTCGTGTTTTCGTAGCAATACTGCACCTAAAGCACCAAACGTCAATCTCGCTAGAATTAGGAACGCCACCAGAAAAGTAATCGAGGTAATCATTAGTACCAGCCCACAGGATATAGAGGGCGTTCGGCTCTGCAGACTTATTAGCTGCCGTAAAGGAATTGAGTTCCTGCTGTAATCTCGGTAAACCAGCTTGACCGATGTTATCGAAACCTGTGGTAGCACCACCGACAGCGAAGTTGGTGCGAGGATTGAAGGTTAATCCCAGATCAAGTGCAAGATATTCCACCCAAACTGGACCATTGGAGAAACGTCCATTAAAGTAGGTTGGACTTGGGGGAATGGTTCCTGCCGTGCTATTGAAAACATTACCAGTATCGGAGAAGCTGTCGCCAAAAACAGAAATCTCGTCATAGTTCTGTGCTGTAACCTTATGCGGAAACATCAAAGACAACAAGAAAAATGAGGTCCCTAAAATTTGTTTTTGCACCGTCAATTACTGGGTATAGTTTAAATGTTAGTAGATATTCTTAACAAGAAACGAGGCTCCTGTTTGCGGAACTTTTCACTGGCTCCTCAGGTTTGTTGAGGGGAGCATAAGCTAGCGCCACGTTGCCCCAACGCATTACACTTGCAGAGGCAGCACCAGCAGCACCAAAGCCATAGATAAGAACTAAGTCATTTTCGCGAATCTTGCCCAACTGTGCAGCGTAGTACAGATTGACCACAGTGAGTACCGGTCCAATGTTTGCATACTGAGGATATAGGTTGATTGTGCGCTCTGGATCAATGCCCAATACGCGGGTGCAGAAGCTTGCGAACCAAGCCGTGGCTGTATTGAAAACAAAAAAGTCGATTTGCTCGAAGCTAACACCAGCAGCGGCGATAGCACCCTCACAGCACGTACGAAGAAGCCCCACAGCCGTTTCACGAGTTACCTTGTTCGCTTCCTTGCATAGCTTCATGCGTACTTGCGGATTCCCTAGCGCGTCCAGAGTTAGTTTAGGAAAAACCACGTCACACAACGCACCGGCATGAATGGTCTTTGTGCCGAGGATTCCCTGGTTCGTTTCGAGCGAACTGACAACAATTGCTCCAGCACCGTCACTCATAAACCACGACATAGTATCGTCCTCGTCGAAATACCGAGAATACGTGCATGAGATAACCACCAGCACATTGCGGTACTCTCCTGCTCGTACCAGGGCACAGGCAGTTTGAAGCGCGACCGGGGTACTTCCGCACGTTGCATCAAGATTCCATGCCGCACCTTGCAGACCTAGTTTACGGGCAAGGAACGCGGCATCGCCAAGTCCGATTTTTTCAGACCATACCGAGGCGACGAGCATGAGATCAACATCGTCAGGAGAAAGTTTTGCCGCATCAAGGGCGTCCTTTGCTGCACGATACTCAAGCGTCAGCGAGGACTCGCCAGGTCCAAGCACCCACCGTTCGACAGTGCCGCGAAAGGGGTCCTTAAGATAAGGCCCCATCTCCAAGTCAAACTCATTACTAGGGGTGGAGCCAGGAAGCGAAAACAGCCTTGCCAAACTTTTTTGCTCAGATTGAGCAACCAGACCGGGGTATTTTTCTCTGTAGTAATCATTCGTACGTCTGATGCTCGGAAAGCTCAATGCAAGCGAGCGAATACCTACTGGCTGATACACCATGAAAAATTTCCTCTCAGCAATTTGTAGTACTCTGCGAAATTAGATTGTCAATATGACTTTTAATTGGTGCAGGTCGGGTCGGGTCGATTATCACATCAACAACAAATGGAACTGGAGAGACCATTGCTTTCTCCAGCGCTGCTTGAATGTCTGACTCCCTTTCAACGCGGATGCCGTCTGCTCCCATCCCACAAGCAATCTTGACGAAATCCGCCTGCGGAATGTCTACGTCCACACCTTTAAGCCCTAGCAGAGCCATTCCTTGGTCGCACATATTATAACGCCCGTCGTTGAGTACAATCCAAACGGCAGAAATGTTATATCTCACAGCAGTGCTCACTTCATTGTTCATAAGCATGGCACCATCGCCAACAATAGCAACTGCCTTACCGTTGTATGCCAACGCGGCACCTACAACACCCGTGACGAAATGGCCCATAGACGCAAACCTGGTGGTGACTCGGAAACGACTTGGTTTGGCAAATCGCAATAGGTGAATTCCCCAAGCCATCGAGTTTCCCCCCTCAGCCATCACTACCGCATCGCTCCCCTCGACTATTAGCCGTTGCATTACATTCATAAGTACTTCGGGTCGCACCGGACCATCCGCACGTGGGTTCATTGCTACACGGTAGGATCGAGGCAAAGACTGGATTTTTGACCGACTTTGACGCTTCGGGAAATGCTTCAACAGCGCCTTCACAAACATTCCCACGTCGGACTGGATGGCGATCGTCTCAGCAGATAAATACGCAGTTCCTGGGACTTCTGGATCGATATCGATATGCACGAACCCTCGTGAGGGAACCATCGTAGGACTCCAGAAAGAAGTCCACTCACTAAGACGTGTTCCCAACACCAGCACGCGCAAAGGACGGTGTTCCTGCATATACTTTAGAACTGACGTATGTCCGGCAAAGCCTGTGATCCCCACAAATTGAGGATGGTCTTCGGGAAAAATTCCTTTACCACGTGGCGAACACATCACCGCAGCCCCCGTTCTCTCAGCAAGCGGGCGAATTTCTGCTGCTGCATCCCGCGCACCAAAGCCAACCCAAATGGCAAATGGTCCTTCTGATAACAACCGCGCACATTCTGCAATCGTTTTCTCACTCGCGGCGGCGGGAGCAACAGAGAGATTCACTCGTGCCAAAGATGTCTTGACTGAACTTGTTTGGATGTTGGTAGGAACACTCAAGTGTGCTACAAAACCACCAGATCGGGCTAAGCCAAGCGCAAGCCGTCGATAGACCACTGGAAGTTCATCGCTACATTCGAGAGTGGAGGCGTAATTGAACAGTGGTTCGGATGTAAAAATTCCGGCATTGGGCATGGTGTAAGCGCTGGTTTCTTGAAATGCCCACCGTCCGCGTTGTGATGTTGAGGTGGAAGCTGACAGGAAAATTACCTTTGCACCCTCCCAACGTGCAGCGAATAATCCGGTCAGTGCATTCGTGATCCCTGGTCCGGTTGTAGTAAACACCACGACGGGACGACCACTTGCAAAGTAAGCCTCTGTAGCTGCAAAAGCTGCTCCCGCTTCATGGCGAAAGTGAAGCACTTGGATTGAGCTGTGTTGCAGTGCGTGCCACATAGGAGCGATCGCACCCCCAGAAACACCAAACGCATATTGCACTCCCATGTCTTCTAACATCTTAACGATCGCCTCCGCTACAGAGACAGGTGCAACTTGCTCTTTTGTTTTAAGAGACGCAATGTCTAATTGTGGTTTTAGTCCAACATCAGCAACAGGTAAGACGGTCAAAGATGATTTAGATGGCGAAAAAATCTGAGACCCATATTGATAGTTAAAGAGCACAGTCTGAACTGGCTTAAATTTACTACAAGTATCTAGCTGTAAATAGTCAGCCTTACTCATGTTGTTAGTAGAAAAGGATTCAGCACTCATAATGGCAAAACAGATACATATGGGTTGACAAGTGGCTCTACTTGTAAAATAGGTTTAGGGAATTTAACAAAAGGCTTTCCCCTTCATGCGCTACACAAATGGCAAACAAAGTGTTTTGCACTACTCTCTTGTACATTCACTACATACAGTGAAAATGGGAAACTACATAGTGCTTACTTGTGATAAATCTGATTCAAGACGCAATGCTAAATGGCTCTAGACGAAGTGTTTTTCTGTTTGGAACTCTTGAACTCCTGTTTGCTACCTTATATACAGCCCAAAAAAAACCTTTACATTGCATCGGCTGGCATAGTATAGCAAGGATTGAAAACTCCCCCAACTGCTGCGTCTTTCTGATAGTGTAAATAAAACTAAACTGTCTTTTGAGTGCAGTGGTAGTCGTAGAACCATTACAAGAGTTGTGTTTATCAGCTATGTGTCACAGCAATGTAGAAGAATTGGAAATTTGACTGCATTGCTTGTCTCATATCTTGCACTTATCCGTACAAACCCAGACAACGTACAAAGAACCGCGATAAGGCTACCTTCTTTTTACGGCTTTTATCGCTAAATCAAGGTATTCAGCTTTATATTGAGTGATTAAAGAACATCAATTTCTCTTGATGCAGAATGTGAGTTGTGAGTCTCGTCATATCCCCTCGTCAATCTATTAGCTTGCCCTTAAGTTTGCTCACTTTACACGACCTTAGCAACTCAATATACGCAATTTAAGGAATCCAAATAAGCTCTTAAGAAAAATTTTAATTTTTTAGCCTGAAATTATTTATGTAAATATCGCTTGAAAAGACGGCGAATCATATGTTTCAGAGTTTTGGACACGGGAAACAAGATATACGCGTTTTCTGCCTAACAAACTTTTCTAACTTTAAGAAATCTCTTATAGTGCATCTCACTGTCGCTTAACTACATTGCAGCACTACTTGAAAGTTTCAAACTACTAGCGAAAATTGTAATTTCATCATACCATAGATAGAAAGCAAATGTAAAATAGTAATATTCCAATAGTTAGGAAGTATCATCCTAAAGTCAGACCGTGTCCGGCTAAAATTTATGATTTTCTTGCTGTAGCTTCGTTAAGACGAGCAAAAGCGTCGCCTAGCTGTGCAAGTTGTCGCACGTTAATTGGAACTAAAAATAAATTCCACCTAATCTCTTAATTTTTTAGTTCCTGGAAGGCTCGTCAGTTGCGGTTTTGGGTAATATTACTAAAATTTTGCTTAAGTTTTCTTTCTTAAGTCATCTATAATTACTGGATAAAGTTTCTTTTAGTGTCGAAAATCAGACTTATCAACCTAAGAAAAACATCCGCTCTCTGGGTTCCACAATTAACGCTGTGCTCATTCCCCAAAACACAGCCCAGGAACCTTTCCTACCTAACTTTTGCCTTTCAGAGTTTTCCTTAGGATTGAAAATCTTTAATTGGATACTTCCATCTTAGGCATAAGCATGAGTACCACAACCGTAAAACCTATCTCCTTAGTGACTCTACGAGTCCTACACAGTATATCATTGTACCTTTTGACAACCCCTTTTGGGTATAGATTTTATAACCAAGACAATTTTGACTTATTCTTTTGAACTCTACTCTAAAAAAGAAAGTTAACTTGGTCATTTGCTATTTCTTCCCTCTCCATCTCTTAAACTTTTGTAGATAAAATGCGTCGCTTTTAGGAACTCGATCTAAATAGACTAATGCTACTTTAGTATTTGAGTTTTACTTATATTTCGGTAAAACCTTAAGATGACAAAGCGAACGAGCTACTACAGCGACCTATCTGCAGATTATTCAATACCAGAACGAGTTTCTAATGAACTGGCAGTAAAACTGCTAAGAGATGGAGAAACATACATCTCCCGTAGGGAATATATCTTACCAGAAATAACACCAGACTATAACTTATCACAAATAGAACAGGAAAACAAAGAATGGTGGCCAACCCACTGCGAAGCAGTACGACAAGGACGGGCAGATATCTTAACAGGTGAGTACACCAATAATCTTGTCTATTTCTGTGCTGATGGACCTTTTTATGAAAAAGCTACAGCGATGAATAGAGAAATTCATTGGTTGGCAATTCTCTCTCAACCAGATGTCACGACAGTTTGGCCTATTGTTATGTTCAATGATGAGTTTGTCTACTGCGAGTTGAATTGTGCCGACAATGACACAAAGGAAATCATTGTCAGAGGCAACGCAACTTTTGTGCGACGCGGACATCGAGGAGGATGCTACTTCAAATCCGAGCAACTTAGCTTTTTTCGTGATGTTTATGCCTCTGAGAATCTGTTGCATTGGCTTAGACGTTAACAGCAAATTTGGTGATTTCTCAACTGCAAGTGTTTAAGGAAAGATTGCCCTACTACAACTATCACTTATATATATGATGCCTAAATCCATGACTAGACGCTTTTTCTAAAAAATAAGGATTAGCTACAATTCGCCCACTTAAGTCTTTTTTGGATTTGTTTCTAGTTCAAGTGCATCTGGTAAAAGAACTACAGGCTGTTTCATTTAATTAAGGAGAGTGAACAGATGAATTACTTACTTAATCACACCCAACCCCAAGACCCCAACATTGACTCACTCTTTAACACTACGGGATTGACAATAGGACTTCAAAAGTGGTTTCTTCATTCCCAACCTCTGCTGCTCAAGGTCTTCCATTTTATCGAGGAAAATTACCAAAATTCAATTAGCCTTCGGGAAGTAGCTAAGGCAGTGGATCGCTCCCCATCTTACCTCACGGATCTGGTACGGCAAGAAACCGGTAAAACTGTGTTGATGTGGATTACTGAGCGCCGTATGGCAGAAGCACGCCGCTTACTCCTTAAAACTAGCCAAAAAATCGAGCAGATTGCTGAAGCTGTGGGCTATGTCAATAGACGCCATTTCAGTCGCCTGTTTTCTAAGTTACATGGGACGACGCCGCAATCGTGGCGCGAAACATACCGAGGCTGCAGTGCTTCTGTTTCGCCGATAGAAGAAATATCAACCCACCTCATCAACCAAAGAACTAAAACTATGACTGCCACAGAAACTGAAAGGCTACAAGTCTGCTTGCAAGAAATCGCTACAATTCTTTACAACCAGGCTGCCTCTTGACGCTCTGCAATCGCGTTTTGAAAAACTGGCGTGTGGCGAAAAGGGCGGAGAGTCGAGAGAGGTTGCAGCAAGTGTTGAACGCTTTCATTGCTGAACTGGTTGCTGACTCTGGTGAATTTACATCATTGTCTACAGATTTGTCTACACCCAATGGTACTGCTGCCCCACTGGTGGATGAGGCAGTTAGAAAACAAAAAGAAGGACATAACCAAGATGACTACTATGCCGAACTAAAGCAAATTACCGCTCGCTGTGGTTATCGCCTCTCTATCACTCCCTTGGTACGGGGAGAAACGTGTTCCACATTTACCGTTACATAAGGCTTACCCAAAGTTACCCAAGGTTAGACATTCTTCGTCATCAGCCTAACCGAACCTTGATGCTCATTTCCTGCTTCACTCTGGTGGTGTCGGCACCCTCCCTTACGGGTTCGCCAGTTCCCTACGGAGGGAAACCCTCCTTCAGGACTGGACTTACCAGTCCACAGGCTCACTCCACCTAACTGGCGGTGACGGACGAATAGTTTTCCAGGTTGATAGCGGCATTCAGGTCTCGGTTAATGCTAAAACCGCATTCACAATTAAAAGTTCTGACTTTTAATGAAAGTTTTTCTTTAACTGTTCCGCAATTAGAGCAAGTTTTAGAGCTAGGAAACCACCTGTCAGCAATGACAAGTTTAGTTCCGTAGAACTCGCACTTATAGGTTAATTGTCTGCGAAACTCAAAAAATCCCATGTCAGCAACGGAAGCGGCTAGCTTGTGATTAGCCATCATACCAGATACATTCAAGTCTTCAATAACTACTACGCCGTGGTTTTTAGCTAGTAGTGCAGTCAACTTATGCAACGTATCTTTCCGAATATTGGCGATCTTTGTGTGCAGCCTAGCTATTTGTCGCTGAGCTTTTTTCCAGTTAGCAGATCCTATTACTTTATGACGGTTTAACCATTGAAGCCTGGATAGCTTAGCTTTAAACCTTTTGTAAGATTTAGCTCCTTCAACAATTTCTCCAGTGGACAAAGTTGCTAAATTTAAGACGCCTAAATCTACGCCTACAACGGGGAAAAACCAAGTATCCTCATGTTCAACTTTTGGTGCTGAAGGGTCAAACCTAAATGATATAAGCCATTTGTTTGCTTCACGGCTAATAGTCACCGATTTCACTTGGACTTGTGGTAAGCGTTCATAGGTTCTCAATACGCCTATCTTAGGTACTTGAATTTTGTTGTTTCCAAGGATTTTCACCGCTCCTTCTAAAGTGAATGAGTCACGCTTGCCCTTTTTCTTGAATCTAGGAGCACTTTTTTTCTTCTCAAAGCAATGCTTCCAAGCCAAGCGTAAAGCTCTCAAAGCGAATTGTGGCGCGGATTTAGAGCACTCGTAATACCAAGGGCATTCAGGCTTTACTAGCGCGACTAACCATTTATGCAAGTCGATAGCAGTAGGAAACTTTATTTTGTCATTAGGGTGGCGAGCGTTGTGAGCGAGGATTTGCTTGGTTAAGTCTAAACCCCAATTCCAAGCGTGACGCGCTACACCACAATGTTTTAGTAGCTCTGTACGCTGTTGGTTGTTTAATTTCAATTCTGTTTTAAATCCTAAGAGCATGGCAATTCTTTAATCCATTCTCTAAACGCTTGAGACATATTCCAACCTTGAAACTCAGCATAAGCCTGGAGTTTTTCAAACTCTTGCTGTGTTAACAAAACCTTGAACCATTTCTCTCTATTTGGCATGAATTCGTGTCACTCTATGGTTAGAAAATACCCAATATTTACCCATATAGTAAGTGGGTAAATTACTGCATAAACCGAACAAGTTACCCAATTTTGGGCAAAAGCGGGTAACTATGTCCAGTAATTAAGTTGCAGTTACTAGCCCCACAGGTTCTTCCAATGCAGAAGTTTCTACCCAGGATATTAATGAAGTGGTAGATTGGCTACGGGGGCAAGAAAAGTTGGGGGAGTAGCCAAGCAACTAATCTCAGGCTCAACCGCTTCTTTTTTGAACAAAGATGTTGAGCGCAGTCCCTACCTATAAGGAAGTTTAGGTAGGGTTAGCGAAACCAGTATAGAAATGCGTAGCAACGATTTATTCGGGGTTCTCTTAGAAAAATTTGCTACTAACTTCCGCAATGACCTGCGGGTAAAAGTACCAGCTATCTATTGGCGCTATACCAACACCACCGTTCTGACCTTAGAATGGATTAACGGCTTTAAACTTACGGATACTAAGCGCATTCGTGAAGCAGGTTTAGATCCAGAGGGAATAATCCAGATTGGTGTTACATCCGGTTTGCAACAGCTCTTAGAACATGGATTCTTTCATGCTGACCCCCATCCAGGCAATTTATTTGCTTTGCCCGATGGTCGTATGGCTTACATTGACTTCGGCATGATGGATCAGTTGAGTGAAACTACCAAAGAAACTTTAGTGGATGCAATCGTGCATCTTGTCAACAAAGACTATGGTGACTTGGCTGAGGATTATGTAAAGTTAGGTTTTCTCACACCAGATACAGATATTCGCCCCATAATACCAGCACTAGAAGCGGTCTTAGGGGATGCAATTAGCAAAAATGTGGGGGACTTTAACTTTAAAACTATTACAGACAAGTTCTCAGAACTGATGTATGAGTATCCTTTCCGAGTTCCCGCACAATTTGCTTTGATTATACGTTCTTTGGTGACCCAAGAAGGTATTGCCCTCAGCCTTAATCCAAATTTCAAAATTGTTGAGGTCGCCTATCCCTACGTGGCAAGACGATTGCTGACAGGGGAAACTCCCCAATTCCGGCGACGGTTGCTCAATATCCTTTTCAAGAATGGCAAGTTCCAGTGGCAAAGATTGGAAAGTTTAGTTGCGATCGCCCGCACAGACAGTAACTTTGATGTTTTGCCCACAGCCCAGTTAGGTTTCCAATACCTGGTATCTGAGGAAGGCAAATTTCTCCGAAGACAGTTGGTGCTTGCTCTTACCGAAGATGACCGCCTTCACACCGAAGAAGTCCAACGCCTGTGGAATTTGGTTAAAGACGATATAAAACCCGCTCGCTTATTAGACGTGGCAATTGAACTGTTAACAGAGTTATCAAGAGAAAGTGTAGCTGCTATTTTACCAAAATCTGCTGCAGCTTTTGGTAGCAAACCCTGAATTCAGGTTTCAGTTATCAGTTGTCAGTTATCAATGGTAAGTTTTTCTTTATGACTTTCTTTAACTGTTAACTTTTAACTGTTAACCGTTTATTTACCCAATACCCATCAGGAGTTTTCATGTACTACTATCCTCAAGAACCACCTTACGTTTTGTTAGTGGTTGGACTTTTTGCGGCACTAGCTTCTGGTGTAGCTTTAGCCGGAACATTGAAATTAATTGTACAGAAATGGCAGAATGATGGTGCAGAAACTTCTGGTTCTCGAATGTCGGTTAGACAATTGTCTCTACCATTTCTGGGGATAACAGCTGGTGTATGTCTGTTTCTCTGTGCGGGTTTTGAAATATTTGGTTTTCCACCCTTTCTTGCTTATGCAGTTGGTGTGCCAGTTACCTTTCTAACTTGCTTGCTTGTTTGGTTCCAGTTAGGAAGTATGCTGGCTTATGTGGAACGCCAAGGAATGCAATCTCTAGATTTAGATTCTTTAAGATAGAGAAGTAGGCAAAACGAAGTAATTCGTAGTTAATTGGAGTAATTCAGTTAACTGACTTCACCAGACTCAGCATAGAACTGTTGATTCTATGTTGTTATGACCATAAGAATATTTGACATAACACGTAAGAGGGCGAACAACCGTATGCCTCCTTTGTCGGCAAGCTACGCTAACGCCCCCAAATTGTCTTTATATCACCCTTGTACAGATGTTTAACAATTTGGTTCTAGATCGGGGGACTAGCTACGCATCCCCTGGTAGGTCTTTAACTCTTGCCTCTAACGTAGTCAGTTAAGACTTAGGCTGGTCAGATGGGCTTTTTCAAGCCCACAGCTAAAGCCGTGGGGTTTCTGACTTTCCGGCTCGTTTCGAGATGGGAATCAAAATTAGTTCTCTCCTAGCTAACGAGCGGCTGTGTAAGGTAAAGCAGGTGCAAGCACGCCATCAATCTCGCGCAACACGTCATCGCTTAAGTTGATACCTGATGCGCCTGCATTATCTACTACTTGTTCGGGACGGCTTGCACCAATGATGGCAGAGGACACCTGCCCATCTCGTAACACCCATGCTAACGCCAGTTGAGGCATTGAGATATTTAATCGCTGTGCGATTGGCTTGAGGTTTTGCACGGCAGCCAGAACGAGATCGCTACGCAACTCTCCCATAAACCCATTCATCTGCTCATTTGCCGCACGGGAATCTTGAGGTGGTACAACGCCTGGTTGATATTTTCCAGTCAGAACACCTTGCGCTAGGGGAGACCAGACAATTTGAGTTATGCCATTAGCCGCACACAATGGAAATACTTCAGCTTCAGGTTTACGCCATAGCATTGAGTATTGCGGCTGGCTAGATACGAATTGTTCAACATTAGGAAGATTCAACGCCGCTTGAATCTGTGCTGGGCTCCACTCACTAAAGCCAATGTAACGAGCCTTTCCTTGCCGGACAACATCGGTCAATGCTGTCATTGTTTCTTCTAGTGGGGTATTCACGTCATAGCGATGGCACTGATAGAGATCGACATAATCTGTACGCAGTCGCTGCAATGAGGCATCGATTTGCTTGGAAATTTGGGCAGCAGATAATCCTTTGTCAGTGTCCGACATCGGAAAGTAAACTTTGGTTGCCAAGATGTAAGAGGTGCGATCGATACCCTGCAAAACTTCACCTAACAAAGATTCTGCTGCACCACGCCCATAGACATTAGCGGTGTCGATAAAATTAATGCCGACATCAAAAGCTTTGTGAATGCAAGCTTCTGCTTGTTGTCGTTCGACTCCACCACCGTAAGTTAACCAAGAGCCTAAACTGATTTCAGAAACATTAAGAGCGCTAGTGCCAAGTTGTCGATACTTCATCGTTAGGTCTTCCTTCAATCGTTAGTTTGTTGTAAGAATTCTAGAGTTCCATACTTTTCGATAATAACTGCCCAGATCAACTCTATCCATTAAGTTTTGCCCATTCTACATTGTGGTTCAATTCAGCGGTGCAATCAATGGCTAAACTCAGAAGAACCAGATTACTATATTAAACAATTTTGGATAAATTAAAAAGCTTCATCATTCTGGTTCCTTTTGGAATTGTCAGAGCTTCCAGTTTTTTAACATTTAAATTCAAAAATAGTGTAATTATTTTTTCTTCTTTCTGAGAGAGAATTACAGCTTAGACATTGCTCTGTCTAAAGTATGAATATTTATTTAAATTAAATGCAATTATTAATACACAAGCTCCACGTATGTTTTTGTTATTATGTTTTTATATATGCTGTTGCAACTAATAAATAAGAAAACAGTTTTTTCTATTGTTTAGAGCAAGAGCTTTTTTAAAAACCCATATTAGTGAACTTCGCGATCGCCTAAACGAGCTTCTCAGTAAAATGACATCGGACCGTGTTATATCTTTGACTTCTTATGACTTTATTCTCGAAGCTCTTTTCTATGCAGCTTCAATGTAAATTGATATTAAACTTTAAGTGCTTGATTGTTCATTAGTTGTTTCCATGCGTCGCCTTCCACGGAGGCAAGTCGTTCGAACTGTTGAAGTAACCAGTCGCTATTACAAAGCATATGGGTCTCCAATTCATATTGGCAGCCCAGATGCAATCGGCATTAGCACCTTAGAAAACCTGGATTATGGAGATGCTGTCACGCTCCGTGATGATGAAGTTCCTGTTTTTTGGGCGTGCGGAGTAACAACTCAAACGGCAATTCTTCAAGCAAAGCCTGAATTCGCAATTACTCACGCTCCTGGGCATATGTCGGATCGTCACTGACCTTAACAATCAATTTGCCAAAGTTTTTCCCTTGCAGTAAACCGATGAAGGCTTGGGGCGCGTTTTCCAAACCCTCTACAATGTCTTCTTTATACTTGAGCTTACCTTCCCGCAACCACTGAGAAACATCGTTTAAGAACTCTGTTTGACGATGTTGGTAATCACTCACAAGAAAACCTTTGATCAAAGCACGTTTAACCAACAGTGGCAACAAATTAGGACCAGGAGGAGAATTTTCTGCGTTATATTGTGAAATCAAACCTACCAATGGTATTCTTGCCCTAAGACTAATATGCTGCAAAGCTGCTTCTAAAATTGCACCAGCAGTATTGTCAAAGTAAACATCTATCCCGTTAGGACAAGCTGCTTTCAGTGCTGAACTCAATTCTTGAGTTTTGTGGTTAATACACGCATCAAAACCTAATTCTTTCACCGCGTAATCGCATTTCGCATCACTTCCAGCCACGCCCACTACCCGACAGCCTTTAATTTTGGCAATTTGACCTGCTACAGAACCCACTGCACCAGTTGCCGCAGAAACAACAACTGTTTCGCCTGCCTGAGGTTGCCCAATATCAAGTAGTGCAAAATACGCTGTCATTCCCGGCATACCCGTTACGCCCAAAGCATAGGATATGGGAGCTTGATTTGGGTCAAGCTTACGCAAAGTTTCACCTTTCGATACCCCATAAGCTTGCCAACCGTTATAACTTAGAACAAAATCACCTTCTGAGAATTGGGGATGGTTAGATTTCATCACTTGGCTAACTGTGCCACCCACCATGACAGAATTTAACTCCACAGGAGCGGCATAAGACTCGCGATCGCTCATGCGACCGCGCATATAGGGGTCAAGGGACAGGTATATAATACGGTTGAGTACTTCACCCTCCCCTGGTTCTAGAATTGGTGTTTCGACAATGGCGAAATCGTTCTCTTTTGGTTCTCCAACCGGGCGGCTTTTAAGTACGATTTGTTGGTTAATTGAACTAGACATTTACTAATCCTGCCTGTTTGCTCAATTGTTTTCTATCGATGCCACAAGTAGTAGTAGACTACCTATACAATAGCAAAGCTTGATGTAAGCTTTTTACCTGACATCTTGTAACTTCCCAATAAAGGAAAGGTGGGTCCCGCCCACCCTACGATCGGGATAAGCTTTTCTGGCTATGTTTTTCGATTAGGAGATGGTGGTGCAAGATATGAATTACTCTACAAGATTGACATCAGGATTAATTGGAAGTCCAATTTGGTCAGTATTTGGTAGTGTTCCTTGAACGTTAGTATCAGGTACGTCTGGATTGTTTTGAAGATGAACAGAACCTTTCTCCGACTGCTCTGGATCTGCCGAGTATGGTCCTGCAACAGTTGAAACTTCAGCAGTTTTGGCATCACCTGTTCCGGTTCCGGATGAGAAATTGGTGGCAATGGGATTGGCGATCGCTTCTCCTTGTGAGTTTGTGCTGTCCCCGGCTGCTGTGTTTGCGTCTAAAAGAGCACTTCCACCTGCATTGGGTGGTGCATAAACTTGAGCCTGTTGAGATGAGGCAACATTTTTATCTGGCTCTGTTGCTTGATTGGGCATAGATGCGTCATTCATTTCTCATTTCTCCTTAGATATGCTAAACACTTACTGTCGGCTCAATATCTTTCCTTCTCTCATATCTTGCACCATCACCTTATTGCAAAAATCAAACCCCAAAAAGCCGATCCCGATCGTAGGTAGGGCTATGCCGCACACTCCCTTATTGAGAAGGTGCAAGATGTCAGTTCTACTGGCATGACAACCCTATCACCAGAAACCAAAAAGGTGCTGGGTATTCCGAGTTGCTGTTTTCATCAACTCTCACTGTCCTAGAGATGAAGTTGGAGAACTCGATTGAATATTCTGTTGTACTTCTCGTACCTCCCACTGGCACCGTTTTTCATTTGGTCGATTGTAATTAATCGCCATTGTAAAAGTTCGTGACCGGACACTGTTGTCGCGGAAATTGACAACAGCCTTCGTATAGTTTCCTCCTGCAAGTGCCGTCCATTCCAACGCATTACGCCCATCATCTTGGTCGGGAATGAAGCGTACTTTATTTCTGACCCACTCTGGTGAGTCCCCAGGACGGACAAATAACAAATCCTCAACTATGTCCGCCACTCGTTCTAGGTAATCGGCGGAAATAAAACTACAATTATTAGGAGTGTCACCTTTAACTAACGCCAAGTAAGCAGGCTCACCAGAATAGTCTACTCTTTGGGCTTGGGCTCCAAAATTGGGGAAGAGAGTTAAGGTAATAGGCAGTATTAAGAAAAGCGCTTTTCTCATAGTTCAAATTCACGCTCGTATTTGCTACAAATGCCCCTCTAGCCCCCTTAAATTAAGAGGGTTGAGGGGATTGAAATCTGTAGCAAGGATAAAGAGAATTGGTATAACCCGTCTCTATTGAACATTCAAAAACAACTTTAATACTGGAACCTCTTCCATACAGCTAATTCTAATTCTCCTGAAGGGAGAACTCAGTTTAACTTCAACTGTGATGAACAATACCGGAATTTTCAACAGAGTTTGACTCGTTGGTGAATGCTTTGAACTCAATAGCGTCGTGACTGCAGAAGAGGCGCACGCCATTAGAGCGATCGAGGGATAAGTTACGGAGTCGGTCTTGATTGTAAAGCCGAGCTTTGCGGTCTACCTCCATCATCGACTGGTAAAAACGCAAACCGGGCGTACAGCGTCGTTTGGGAGAGCCCATTTCATGTCGGTAAAAGTAGGCGTCACCTGCGTGTAAGAGCCAACCCTCTGCTGTCTTGATGGCGATTCCGGCATGACCCCGTGTATGACCGGCAAGTGGAATGAGGAGAATCTCTGGTGGTAGCCCGTCCAGGTCGCGTACTGCCTCAAAGCCGAACCAAGGATCGCCCCCAGCTGAATAGAATTTCCAGCGTTTGACCTCGTCCCACTGATTCGGACAATAGCGTTGACTGGCAATGAAACCGCGCCGCTCCTGGGCAGCTTCAATCTCAGCCTGCATGACATGCACAGTTGCTTCGGGAAAATCCTCCAGACCACCGGCATGATCGAAATCGAGGTGGGTAAGCACAATGTGACGCACGTCGCGTGGACTAAAGCCAAGCTGCTCGATTTGATGGATTGCCGTGTATTTTCGCTCGAACTGAACGCCATTGAAATGAATGAAAAACGGGCTAATCCGCGAGCTACGTTCCTTAATATCACGCTGTCCGAAACCTGTATCAATGAGCACAAGCCCCTGGTTTGTCTCGACAAGCAGGCAATGGCAAACGAGATGGGCTGTTAGGCTGCGGCTAAAGCCATCGAAAAGCGGTCCACCAATTGGGCACATACAGCCGCAATTGAGATGATGAATGTGCATGAATAAATGGTTTTATGGAGATTAGAATTAATCCTAACAAGTCTGTCTAAGCTTGTTATTCCAACCTAGGTTGCGAACTCGTGCAATCTTATCTAAACCATAGGTTGATGAAAAAGAACCTCTTATTGACTAGTTAGCATAGGCACGACAACCAAAAGTTAACTTCTACAGCAATATCGAGAGAATCAGGAACTTTTGTTGCTTCAGGCTGAACCAACACAGTTGAATTAAGACCATCTTGGAATCGATCGGGGTTCAAATCACAGGGAAAAATAAAAATTTCTCTATTTTCCATTAGTACCTGGCTGTAGAGTGCGATCGCTTGTGCTAAATGGCAGGACATTAATACGTTCCAGGTTCCATCATAGGCGTAAACAATCACTCGTATTTTTTTATACTCTTTTACCGGAAGTGGACACTGCCAAGGCGATATCACAGCAAAAAATCCTCAACACGATATAAAGGTTTTACTGTAAATGTTTCTAATTTCGCAAGCTTCCGCTAAAAGAATGACGTGAACTACCCACCACTAACCCGGAGTACCGAGTATAGTGGGGGACTTACGCCGATGCCCGTTAACAGTGTGTGGGAGTACACAATCCTTCTCCTGAAAGAGTTGCAGCCCGGATCGCTTCCAGTGGAATTTTCGGCGTGCGATCCATATATAACAACCCATTGGCTTCTTGGAAGGTATCTGTAAACTGCGTGTAACAAAATCCGCTAAATAACTCAATATTATTGACCGTTTCCAGCAAGGCGGTGTATTTCATTTCTAACTCCGAAATATTCGAGCTGTGCTGGTATCCCCAAGCTTTATGGGTTTCAGGTCGGTCGTCAGGGGCATAGGCGATACCTCCAAACTCGCTCAGCATAACTGGCTGTCCTTGATGAGGATAACCGTCGAGGGTGAGAACACGCCCTCCAGGACGCCGACGATCGAATAAATCTGATAGCTTTACTTCAGATCCATAACGACGAGCCAAGTGTTGCGGATTGGTGTCGTAGTCATGGATAGCGAGAATATCTGTATCTGTACTTTCCCAGCCATCATTGCCAATCACTGGGCGAGTTGGATCGAGGGTCTTGGTCAAGTGATATATTGCCAAAACGTAGTTCCGGTGAGCCGCCGTCTCAACCAGATTTGGAACTCCCCAAGATTCATTAAAAGGTACCCAAGCCACAATACAGGGGTGATTGATATCACGCTTAATAACTGCAGTCCACTCGTGGGTCATTCGCTCCACAGCTTTAGCCGTAAAGCGATAGGCACTAGGCATCTCTTCCCAGACTAACAGCCCCAGCACGTCTGCCCAATATAAAAAGCGAGGGTCTTCAATTTTTTGATGTTTGCGGACGCCATTAAAACCCATTGCTTTTACGAGTTCTACATCGCGTCGCAGCGCCCCGTCATCGGGTGCAGTCATGAGGCTATCGAACCAGTAGCCTTGGTCAAGCACCAGGCGTAAATAGTAGGGACGACCGTTGAGCATAAAGCGATCGCGCTGTATGCTTACTGTCCGCAGCGCAGTGTAAGATTTAACTTCATCTACCAGTTGGTCTTTGTACCACAATTGAATATCAGCATTGATTAAGGTTGGCTTTTCCGGGCTCCACAGTAATTCGTTGCGGTAGTCATCGATACCAGGGTCGGAAAGGGTGATGCGGCGGTTAACCTCCCCGTTGAATACTTCATAGGTATCGTTCGCTAGCACCTTATCGCCAACAGACAGTTTTACCTTTATTTGTACCCCCGAAGCAGGAGCATCACCCGCAATCGCAGCGTAACAACCAATTTCCCACCGCTCGAAGTCGGGAGTCCAGCAAATGCGATCGATATAAGTCGCACCTACACGCTCAATCCAGACTGTCTGCCAAATACCTGTAGTACGAGGATACCAAAGACTGTGGG
This sequence comes from Scytonema sp. NUACC21, assembly GCF_054684315.1. NCBI lineage: Bacteria > Bacillati > Cyanobacteriota > Cyanophyceae > Nostocales > Scytonemataceae > Scytonema > Scytonema sp. NUACC21. Next base: position 21,250 of record NZ_BAAFZH010000080.1, read on the forward strand.
GTTCAAGCTGCCAATCTTGCTTCCCCCTTGGCTTGGCAAGGTCTTGAGGGTCGTCCTGCGCCCAAACGGTTACTTTCGCGATAGCTTCGCTCCTGCCCTTTGGGCAGATCGCGCACCCCTTTAAGACAGGGGTAATATCGATAGTAAAAGGAGTATGTCCGCCTTCATGCTCACCCATGTAGCGGTCGTTTACCCAGACACGAGCCCGATAGTCCACAGCACCAAAATGTAGTAGCAATCTACCATCACCTGGTGGTATTTCAAATTCTCGCTCATACCAACAGTTCGAGTGAAATCCCATATCCCCTATACCACTTCTTGCAGATTCAGGCGCAAAGGGAACTTCTATACAATGTGTCCACTGGCTAACATCACCAGGGTCAGTGCATTTCCCCTCGTCATCAAATGCGAACCTCCACATACCGTTTAGACTTTGCCAATGCGATCGCTGCAACTGGGGACGCGGGTATGCTGTGTTCATCGTGCCGAAACGCATATCAGCATAACAGCTTAGTTTAACCTCACGATTTTCCGACTCCAACACGTCCATCTCAATCTACATCCTAACTCTTCTAAAAAATTAATTTTTGACAACTCGCCTTTTTCAAATCTTTCGTTGAATATTCTTTTTACGACCGCCTATATTTTGTCACTTACCTCTAACTACATTATCTTTTAGAAACACATGCTCATACCCTCTTCTAATTCCTATTTTATACTATTTTAATAGGAATTTGTTTAGGTATTTTTGAATTTTAAAATTATTACAAAATCGTCTTGTTAGTAGAAATGTTTGACGCGCAGAATGTGTTTTCCCTTGGCTAAGCATTTGGACTCAGAATACGAGTGCGATCGCGTAGCGTGTCCGTACTTATATTTAAGGTTCTTAATTTTTTCCTACAACGGCAGTTGCTACAACGGGGGGCTTTGGGCTTCTCATGAAGTGGGGTTAGGGGGAGATCCCCGCAATGCACTGCCTCCCCTACACCCAGTCCCAGTAAGAGGTTCACGTTTTCTTAGTCAGATTCCTTCTAAAAAACTTGACATATATCTATCTTAGGTTATAGTTTATTTAGCCTATACAAACTGATAATTAAAACTTTTCAACAGTATGATAAGTACATTCGTATTGTGTATTATCTTTGTCAGTCTATAGGTATACATTTTTAAGTTAAAAGGCATAAGCTTAGATTCATAAATATCTATCCATTTGTTTGGATAGAATTCACTCTGGTATAGCTACCCTGGCTGTACCACAGATATTGGTTTGTTTTCTTTGCAACCATGACAACAATATTAAAATCATTTATATTGTTGCTACATCAAGTGGGTGTCAGTAAAACAAAAAGTTTTCGACAAGCCTAGAGTTAGTATTACTGCCTTGTAATACATAGCGAGGCATTAAAGTACTAATGTCAATTACTTTACAACACCGTTGCTAAAATAAGAGCATGAAGAAGAATTCTCTCACTTGCCAGATATGTATGTTGGTCAGATGAGCTTGACAGAAACGTGCTATGCTCGGCAAGGAACTGGTTTAAATATTGCTCACCGCTTCTTTACTCGTGGCGATCCAAACATTACTATTGCAGTTCTTGATACAGGTGTAGAGTCAGATCATCCTGAATTAACAGATTCTTTGCTGCCAGGAAATGACTTTGTTCATATTATTGATGAGGCTGGACAATTTATCGGCAAGCACTAGGGTTACGATCGCCATCCTGATGACGAAGTTGGTCATGGGACTCATGTAACAGGCATTATTGCAGCTAAGGGAATAGCAACTCCGGTCGGTGTTGTACCACAATGCTGAATTCTACCAGTAAGAGTATTGGGAATGGTGAAGTCTGGTAATAGACTGATAGGAGCCGGATTGGTTGATAACATAAATGCTGGTTTAAAATGGGCGATCAACTTTATGGAGAATTAATAGAATTTTGTTTTAATCTGACTCCTTTAATTCAAGCTTTTTATCAACTTCAATTACTTAGTTTCCATGACAAAACTCCAAGATACGGATAAATCAGCCGATACGGAAAAAGTTTCTAGCCATCTAACGAACTAGAAACTTTTTACAATGTTAATGTTGTTCTTCTCGCTTAGGTTAACTCTTCAGACTCTTTTTGTTTTTCTGTCAAAGGAAGAATTTTATGTTAAGTTTTTCAGTGAGCAGAGATACAAAGCCAGAACGTAAGTAGGTCGGTAAGAAAAAACGTAACTGGTAAGGGTCGTCCTCAGTCATTTGTTATTTGTCATTGGTAAGGGTTTTAGAGGTAGGTTGGGTTGAGGAACGAAACCCAATAATAAGGGTTCAATGTTGGCAGCAATACTGGTGGGCTTCAGCCCTACCTACACAATACTCGCATAGCACGGGCGAGGACGCCCGTCCCACAAGAGAAAGTTGGATATTTTTTTATCTGGAAGTCCCTTAATCTCCTGTCGGAGCGACAGCCGGAACCAAAATTCTTCCGTTGTAACCTGCTTGGTTGTATTGTTCGAGAACCTGATAAGCGATCGCACTTGCCTCTTTGGCTGCAACCAAAGCAACGCAAGCTCCTCCAAAACCAGCACCTGTAAGCCTTGCACCAAAAACTCCAGGGGTTTTTTGCAGCATTTCTACCAATGTATCCAATGCGGGTACAGAAACTTCGTAATCGTCCCGTAAACTAGCGTGGGATGCGTTCATCAATTCACCAAAGCGCTGTAGAGAAGCAGTATCTTGGGTCTCCACCATTTGCACAACTTCTAAAACGCGGTTATTTTCAGTAACCACGTGACGGGCACGACGTCGCAGTGGTTCGGGTAATCCCTCTGTTGTGCTACTGTCAGTAATATCTCGTAGCGCCTTCACCCCCAATAATCGCGCCGCCTCTTCACACTCGGCACGACGTTGGTTGTAGCCGGTGGTTGCAAGAGTACGAGGCACACCGCTATCTACTACCACAATCTCTGCTCCTCTAGGGAAAGCCAACAGGCGACGTTCTAAGGTACGAGTATCCAGAAACAGCATATGCTCGGTGTCAGCGAGGCTCGAAGCCATCTGATCCATAATGCCGCATTGCACGCCACTGGTGTCGCCAATTCAATAATTTGTGGGACTATAGGGTGAGTCATGCAGCTATTCCAACAAAAAAAGTGGGTCATTGCCCACTTCCTGCGATAGGGATATCTTCCAAGAAGTCTTGAAGCGAACCTAAAAATTAGGTTCACTCTTAACCCTAGTTTAGCGCATTTTTTCTGAGATCGCGTGCCAACACTTGTTTCAAACCGTCTTTTCTCTGAAACTTAGGTTAAGCTTACCCAACTCTCTAAGTTGTCAATGGTTTGAGCTTTACACAGTCAATCATTCATTATTGTTCACAACCCTGAGGCTACTATTATACACTTTTCCACTCCCTTTGTTTTCCGGGAAAATTTAATAAGAATTTATAATTAATTCTTTTCCTTGGGGCTCAGCATTACAGAACGGTGAGCGCTTTTGTGCTTTGCTGTAGGTTGAACTGAGGGTTTTGTTCTCAGCTGTCGGGTTTGCTCCAACACTTGAGTCATGTCCTCACGTGATAATTGCTGAACGTAGTTGAGCTTGACTTCTTCTAAAAAATCCAATAACAAGTTCTGAACTTCAGACAGTACCTGTTTTTTTTGCAATTCTGCTCCAAAGGCGTCGGTAAATCCCGCTATCAGTTGACCCGAGAGTTTCGCCCCAATAGGGTCTTCTGCTGCACTCACGATCGCGCCATAAAGGTTAGTCGTAATTAGAGTTGCTAGTTCCTCGCCAAGTTGAGTTTGTATTTGTTCCATTCCGGGAAAATTTTGCAAGTTCCGAGAAACAGGAGCTTGTTTGAGGGCACTATTTATAGTGTGGCGCACAATAGCAGTTATCTCTGGCTGAATTTTCGGTAATACCTGGTAAACAAGTATTTGTACAAGGATCGCTCCAATGGCTTCGACTTCATTAACGTTATTAATATCTATGTAAGGGCGTAGGTTCCCTTTTTGCTGTAGCCATCGTCTGAGTTCGCCCCGCTCTATAGACCCTTGAATCTGGTTGATTACCCTCACCACCACGATTTCCGTGAGTTCTTCCGCAAAATTGGCTACAATTCCTTGATGAATTTGCTGGCGTATTGGTTGAAGGTTTGCTAACTTAGCTTGGTCCAAACGTATTAATACTGATATAATTCTTAACCATCTCCAGAAAGGTAACAGTAAAAATAAGTCGTACCAGCGCCACAAAACTGCATTGAACCAGCTAAAACCAGGATGACTGCGTTTGATATAGTAGCTCCTTGCTAGCAACTCTACAGCAAATATTACGAGAAATGGTAAGTCAATTATCCAAAAATTATTAATAAATTCACCATCTTCTCCTATGCGACGGTAGTAATTGGATGCAATTGCAGGTCGAATGCTATTGTTGAAAAAACTAATTTCTTGTCTCCAGCCTCGTTGTGATAAATACCCTTGAGTCCAAAAAGTAGAAAAAGCTTTTTTCGATGATTCTACGTTAATGCGCGATCGCATTCGATTTTTTATTTTTTCTAGGGTACCGCTCTTTCCGATCCCTGAAAAGGGATTGCTATCAATCATTTCAGTACTAAGACTGCGGAGTTCCGCTAGCTTTGTTTCTACTTGAGTTGATTGTAAACCAGTTTGACTAACCTGTTCTATAAGTGCATCTACTGTTTTTAGATAGGCAGCTGTTTCGCGATGGGCTTCAATCCCTTTAACTGGATCGTAGATCTGAGTTATCTTGGGAAGTCTTGCTAAATAAAAATTTCGCCAAGGAACATAACTCAAATCAAACAGAACTAAGATTAAATTTGCTGAAGCCAGAAGTGCCATTAACCGCTCAAACCATAAATTTCGCGGTGTTATATCTTTTACATTAGTCATTTATTGGTATATAAGTTGTGAGGTCATTTGATAAGCAGATGAAAATTATTGTAAACAGCAATGAATTATTTCTCGAAGATCGCACCCCACACCCTAGTTTTGGTATATTATTGCACCTAATTGAAAACCACTATAGTATCTTGGGTTGTATCTTGTGTCTATTTTAAAATATATATATTTGGAGAGATGCCAAAAATAGGTATATTAAAAATAAAAAACTTTCTTAAACATCAATTAAACTTATCGAAAACTGGAAATTACCAGCCAAAAAGACGTTAAAGAAACATTAATTTAGCCATTAACGTCACAATCATGCTGATTTTACAACGAGGAGTTTTGTCCATGTGGTGTGGGTTTAAAAAACCAGGTATGACTATTGCTACAGTTTGCGCGATTGCAGCTGGTGTAGCAATTACAGACATAACCTTTGCGGCTAGAACATATACCGCCCAGCAATTTCGTTCTGTTTTACGGGGATTGGGTTACAATGTCAAAGTATCTAATGCTCCTTTAACGAATACAGATGCGAGGAACGCGATTTTAGCATTTCAAAAAGGATATAAGCTAAAACCTGCTGACGGAGTTGTAGGAGCGAAAACCCAAGATTTTGCAGCAGGTATTATTGAAATATTACAGGCAAACTTGAACTTGGTAGTTAAACCCAATCCGCCTCTACCCCGCAATCAATATTATGGTCCTCAGACAGAAGCGGCAGTTAGGGAGTATCAGAAAAAACTTGGTTTGAAGGAAACAGGAGTAGCTGACTTAGCCCTCAGGCAAAGACTTGACCAAGAGGCAAAAGCCCTTCTAAATAAGACAGAACCAGACTCAACGTCTGAACCAACACCTACAACTTCACCAACATCTAAACCAACACCTACAACTTCACCAACATCTAAACCAACACCTACAACTTCACCAACGCCTAAACCAGCACCTACTAGAAGACCGGCACCTGTCCCCCGGACTTCACCTACACCGACACCGACCTCTACACCTGAAGTCTCGCCAACGGCAACACCGACACCTGAAGCGACACAATCACCAACGCCCGCCCCGACTTCTACCCTCAACCAATAAATAAAAAGTAGAAAAGTTTTTCATCCCACCCCTAAAGGACATAACGTCGTGAGAATTGAGGTGATTTTCACGACGTTATTGGTGGGCTTTCAAACTTCCCACTATTTCTTGTAAAAGAGTTCTTTTTACTTTTTACTTTCTACTTTTTAAGTCTGGCTTGGAGCTGGTTCTTCTAAGGGTCTACCCTTAGGAGACGGTAGAATTGGGCGACCATTATCATAGGGCATGGGGATATACTGAACACTTGGACGCCCCCCTTGTGGTTGAGGATACAGATCCATGAGATCGTAAATAACACGGGGAAGCCCGACAGTTATGGGCAGCCCCATCTCTGTTGCTTCCTCAACCGTGATTGGGTAATCGTGAGTGACACGCCCAGTTGTCAGTGCATCAACAATATTTTCAATGTTTTCTGGCTTGACTTTCTCTTTAGGAGTAGTATCTTTTAGCAGAGTCCGCACAAAGCGCTGTACTTGGTTGATGGCTTTGCGCGAGAGGTCAGCCATAATTAAGGTTTGGTCGTCAACGTCACCAATTGGTTTGTGTTCAACAACTTTAATGATGCTGGCGGCTGGGAAGTTACCAAGTTGGGGGTCTACTGGTCCAAGTACGGCGTTGGCGTCCATCACAATTTCATCAGCTGCTAGAGCAAGCATTGTACCGCCACTCATAGCATAATGGGGTACAAAGACAGTTACCTTTGAGGGATGGCGAATTAATGCTCTGGCAATTTGTTCTGTCGCTAGAACCAAGCCTCCGGGAGTGTGTAAAATCAAGTCAATTGGCACTTCTGGTGGAGTCAGGCGAATTGCTCGCAGAATTTGTTCTGAGTCTTCGATAGTGATGTAGCGTGATACGGGAATTCCCAAAAAGCTAATAGATTCTTGCCGATGAATGAGCAATATGACTCGGCTTTTACGTTGCTGCTGAAATTCCTGGAGGGCGCGGACGCGACGGTACTCTATCTGACGTTTCTGCCATATAGGTTGCAGAGAAGAAAGAAGGAGAAAAATCCAGAATAAATCACCTATACCGAAGCCCATAGGATTGATTGTAAAAAACTAAGGGTTACCGTCCTTATTGTCACAATTTTTGGAAATTTCCTGGTCTATCTGGAGAGTTAGAAGACTCGAACCGCAGAGGACATCAAGCTGGCGGTACATTGTAAAGCCAATTACATTCCGTGCTTTACAAATGACAAATAACAAATGACCAACGACAAAGGACAAAGGACACAAAACATCTTAGCCTTGCCGCCAAAGTTTAATAGTGTCGTCATCGCTACCACTTACTATAGTCCTGCCATCAGGGCTGAAGGCAACGGATCTGACATAGCTGGTATGACCTGAAAGAGTGGCAATTTCAGTACCTGTACTGACTTGCCAGATTTTTATAGTGTTATCCCAACTAGCACTGGCTAAAAGTTGACCGTTGGGGCTAAAGGTCACTGACCAAACCGAATTAGAATGACCTATAAAAGTTGTTATTTCTTTGCTTGTGTTAATGTGCCAAAGCTTAATTGTGCTGTCAGCACAACCACTAGCTATAAGTTGACCATCAGGGCTAAAAGCGACGGCATTGACAAAAAAGGAATGCCTTGTGAAAGTAAATATTTCTCTACCGGTACTGACTTGCCAAAGTTTGATCGAACAATCCGCACTACCGCTGACCAAAAGTTGACCGTCTGGGCTAAAGGCAATTGACCAGACTGAGTCGGTATGTCCTCTGAAAACGCGGACTTCTAAGGGTGTACTTGCCAGCCACAGCCTAATGGTGCCATCAGCACCGCCACTTGCTAGCATTCGCCCGAATCCCTGTTTATAAGAGGGATTTAAAGGGCTGGGACTAAAAGCAACAGAATTTACCCAACTGGCATGACCGCTGAATGTGCGAACCTCTTTGCCCGTACTTATGTCCCACAATTTGATTGTTTCATCCGAACTCCCACTTACAAGGAACCGCCCATCAGGGCTGAAGGCAACGGCGTTGACTATATTGCAATGACCGGAAAACCAACGACCTAAAGTACGTACTAGTTTTCCAGTACTCATTTGCCACAATTTTACTGTGTTGTCATGGCTTCCACTCGCGATCGCCTGACCATCCGGGCTAATGGCAACGGTATGAACCATACTGGAATGACCGATCAGAGTCCGTATGCACTGCCATTGCAAAGAGGTTTCTGAGGAGGAACCACTGCGTTGCAATAGGGAGTCAGGAAGGAGATTGCCTGTACTTGGGACTTCGGGGGGTTTACCCTGTTGTGGTAAGTTGTTTTGGGGGCTGGGGTATGGGGGGTAAGAAGCACGTCCACCCGTATGGGATTGGGGCATGGGGGGTTGTGCTTGAGGAATAGTTCCTATCACCTGTGTGGGAGGAACTTCCTCATCTCCACAAGGCAATAATTCAAGCCATTCCTGTACGGATTGGGGGCGGTGATACGGCTGTAAATCCATTCCCCGTAAAATTGCTTGGTTAACCTGATTACTAATATTGGGATTATAATTTTGTGGTGAGACTAACGGGATATTATGGCGTCTGTCATCAGCGGTTCTGGGTACTATGCCCGTTAACATATTATACAAAGTAGCGGCTAGAGCATAGACATCAATATACTCTCCCCGTGGTGCTTCCAATTCATATTGTTCGGGAGGAGCAAATCCAGGAGTACGGTAAACTGTGTGCCTTTGGACAACATTGGGGATAAACTCTCGAGCAATACCAAAATCGATCAGTACTGCTTCCAACTTACAATCCCGAATCATAATATTGCGTGGTTTAATGTCTCTATGCAACAAACCTTTGCTATGAATAACTTTTAAAGCATCACCGATTTGTCGAACATACAATAGTGCTTCGGTTTCTGATAATATTCCCTGGCGTCGGACTCGGCTAGCCAAATCTTCCCCCTCTATGTACTCCATCACCATGCAAGGTAAATTATCTTCATCGAAAATATTTTCTATTTGGACTACATGAGGATGGCGGCATACGGCAAGCCGAACCGTTTCATCGCGAAAATCTTGCTTCAATTTTATTTGGTGAGGTTTCCAGGCAGAATTGTTAAGGATTTCTTCTCTCAGAGTTTTAATAACCCGCAGTTCTTCCTGTTCATTTCTAGCGAGGTAGGTAATCCCAATTCCTCCTTCACCTAGTTTTCTTTCAATAATGTATCGTCCCCCAAACAACCGTTGTCCTGGATTCCAGACCATTGGTAATAATTGTTAAATTCTGTATTTATTCTGCCACATTTGAGAAATTGAGATTGAGTAGGGTAAATAAGATCTATTCTTACCTTTATCTACAACGCTCGAGCAAAATAAAAGGAAGGAAAGGCACTCGGGTAATAACAAACAGTTTACTGACCCTCTATGGCTGCCCTCTTTACCAATTCTTTAAAAACTAGCAGATAGCAGAAAATAAGTAGGTCAACATAAATAACGTCAAACACAGTTGTAAGGGCGTGGCGGACTTGCACCCCTACCTATGTACTTCATTTACCAGGAAAATCCTGTAACAAAGAACTACTTAAATGGCTAACTTTATTCGTCCCGACCTGCTTAATTTAGTTGCTCAACTGAGTACTTAAAGATTTAATTAATAAATAAAAGTCAATGCTCATAACAATCTCAGTATAAATCAGTATAAAATTAAAGCTGATAATTATTGTATCTACATATCAGTGAATTGGATGAGTGATGATAATGCTTAAAAATTTAAAATTAAAACAAAAATTTACAATCTTACTTATTGTTATCCTTGTTACAGGCGTAAGTCTCAGTGGCATTGTTCTTTCGACAATATTGGGACGAAATGCTAGGGATGAAATTACCTCCACTGCTTTATCCCTTATTGATACTATCAGTTCTGTACGCGAGTATACAATTACTCAAATTACTCCGGAACTCACGGATGAATTAACAGAGAGATTTTTACCGCAAACTGTAGCAGCTTATTCAGCGAGAGAAGTCTTTGAAATTTTGCGGAAAAAAGCAGAGTATCGTGACTTCTTCTATAAAGAAGCAACACTTAATCCTACCAATCTTCGGGATAAAGCTGACGGTTTTGAAACTCAACTTGTAGAGAGCTTTAGAAAAGACAAAAGTTTAAAACAGAAAAGTGGATTTCGATCGCTCCCTGGTGGAGATGTATTTTATATTGCTCGTCCGCTTGCTGTTTCTAAAGAAAGTTGTCTTGTTTGCCACGGCGCACCCGAAGCTGCCCCTAAAACTATGATTGAACGTTATGGCGCGGTGAGCGGATTTCATTGGCATTTGAATGAAATTGTAGCTGCTCAAATAGTTTCATTGCCAGCTAGTAAAGTGATTGAGAAAGCCAATCAGTCTCTCCTCCTCATGGTAGGGCTTGTTTCTACTGTTTTTTTGGCTGTTATTTTTATAGTCAATTTGTTTTTAAATAAGGAAGTTATTCTGCCTCTCAAGCGCATAACCCGTGTTGCAGAAGAAGTCAGCACCGGGCATATGGATGTTGACTTTGAGCAGGTAAGTAATGATGAGATTGGCAATCTTGCCAAGGCATTCAAACGGATGAAGCTAAGTTTAGATATGGCGATGAAAAGAATCAAACGTACTCATGGGAATACGGGTAGTTTTTCATAGGTTGGGCTGGGGAACGAAACCCAACATTTAAAGTGAAATGGTATTCTTGGTTAGTGGTTAGTAGAACAACAACTAACTACTATCTACTAACTTTTTTTAAACAATTATGAAAATAAGCGTTGTCTAAACTCAAAAGCCGCTTGTGTATCGGAAATTTCCCTAGCTAAAAGTTCCACAAATTGATAGGGTGAGGCGTAAGCGTTTTCATCTAGCGTCTCTTCTACTATAAAACTTGCCATCGGGCCAATATAATATGCCAGTTCTTGCCGACAACGCTCCAGAAACTCTAAACTTAGTGAGGATTGTGGTTGATAGGAAGGGGTTTGTGGCTGAGGAGATGAGAATTGTTGCTGAATTTCAAAAGGTTGCTGGTTGGGGTATGAACTAGGATTAGCTTCTGGATACTGGTTGTGAAATTGCCGATTTGTTGTTCCGGGCAAAAATTCATAATTGACAATAGTAGGTGGCAAATTAGGGTTCTGCCGTTCTGATAGCAATCGAGTTTTTCCAATATTTGCTAAATCCGTCAGGACTTCCTTTGAGTTTTGATACCTTTGTTTTGGAGTATCTGCCAATAATTTATGAAGTACTTGAGCAAACGTATGGCTAATATTGATAAATTGATGCCACCGCCACTCCAAAGAATACTGATCCATTAAAAAGGCAGGATCTTTTCCTGTTAACAAGACAATTGCGGTGACGCCTAAAGCATAAAGGTCACTGCTAGGAGAACACATTCCCAAGCTAATCTGTTCGCGGGGAGCATATCCTACTTTACCAACAAGCGACATTTTGCCAACAAATGTCATATGACTAGATCTCGTGGCTTCATTCAAATCGGCTATCTGCTTTCCTACTCCAAAATCAATCAGTACTGGCAAATCCTTACCTTGAGGCAACATTATGTTATCAGGAGAAATATCTCTGTGGATAATATTATGTGCATGGATATAATCTAGAACGGGCAGTAGGTATTTAAGCCACTGTACAACTTCATCTTCCGAAAAAGCTTGTCCTAATTGTTGCCGTTCTCGTAGAAGTGCTGAGTATGTTTTACCGTTAACATATTCCTGTACTAGGAACAGCCGACTATCACCTTCAAAACAAGCTAAAAAACGGGGAATTTGAGGATGTTCTAGCTGATGGAGAATTTTTGCTTCTCTTTTGAACAAATTACGGCATTGTTCCAGTGAACTCTCTCCCGAACCACTGGGTGCAAACTCTTTGAGAACACACGGTTCATTAAAGCGACGGGTATCAAAGGCTAGATAAGTTCTTCCCAATCCCCCCTGTCCTAAGAGCCTTTGTATAATGTAGCGGTTATCTATAAAAGTTCCAGATGGTATTTCTGGTCTAATTAGGGGGGACTGAGACATATTAAACACACTCCTACCTATCCTTACTATAATTTTTATAGAAATAATTTGATAATCTAACAATTAGAAATCGTAACAGGTAGAAACTGTTACTAACTAGAAAGCTTGAGTTCTAAAAGGCAAAGCCACAGCCATAGCCTTTGTTTTCTTAACTAAAGTTAGTTATAAAATATACTCTTCAAGCATAACAATGCATCCTTACAAATCTAAATTTTTTGAGAATCTAATAGTTAATCCGTTGATTTCTCAAAAAATACGCAAATTATTTATTAAGTTTTATGAAGTCATAGAAATTGAGTGTTTTACTGTAGTTACTCTGATTTTGCAGACTCAGGATTCAGTAGGACAACAGGTGTTTGCTCGAGCTGAGCCTCAAGAGGTTTAACTTTTTCCACTAATTTAATAAACTGCTCGTATTTAGGTATTTTAGCAGCAGGAACATAACCTGCGTCAGATATTATATATCCTGGAGCTTGCTCCATTGCTTTTTGAATCTGTTGCTGCCGATTGCGCTCTACAGTAGGTGCTAGCAGTACAACTGGTGAAGGAATCCATCGGCTAGTGTGTAAAATTCTAAACTTAGTTGTACTAAATTGTCGTTGGTAAAGCTCAAAATCTTGCTCAGACATTGCACCAGCATCTACACTATCTTCATTGAGCCACTCAAGTACAGTTTTAGGAGTCGGGGCAAAACGGATGTCAGCAAGAGTTAATCCATACAAATCATAAAGAGGAACATAGTAACCCGCAGCAGAACCTACGTGTCCCAGAGCAACGGTTTTATTTGTCAGGTCTGCTATGTTTCTGATAGGTTTATCGTCTCGAACCACTAATATGGAACGCTGCCTACCGTTAGCTCCTTCCATTGAAAATAAAGGAATGTATTGTCCTTTGCTCATGGCAATGGCTGCTAAACCAGGAGGTGCAAATACAATTTCCCAGTTTTGGCGTTGAATTTGCTCAAAAGCTTGCAATTCGTTATAAGCGGGTTCCAATTCTACAATTGACTGAGTTTGTGCTGCCAGATAATTTTTGAATTGCTCGTACTTCTCTAAGGAAACTGCTTGCTCTCCATAGCTGACTACTCCTACTGTGAGTCTCTCTGAACTCAAAGTTTCTTTGGTTGAACCGCATCCTACTCCCAGTAGACTCACAAGCACACTTAACTGGATGAGTAGAAAATGCCGCCAGATAATAGTTTTCATAAAGATTGACAAAAAAATAGACTTTACCTTGGGATGTCTTGAAGATCGCTAACAGACTCTGGCAATAGCTATAATTTTACCCCTCCCTAACCCTCCCCCTTGAAATCAAAGGTCTGGTTCTATCCCCGCTGCTCTTAACTGTGCTGCAAGTCGTTCAGCACGTTGCCGTTCTTGTTCAGCACGTTGCCGTTCTTGTTCGGCTAATTCAGAACCCCAAAGCAGCATTTGTCCTTGTCCATCCCACCAGCGCAACCAATAACCTGTACGATTTCCACGGGTTCCTTGCCAAATACCAAGATAGAGATTCATTTCTGGTATGTGGTAACGGTTATTTTCGTCAGGTTCTTGCAGTGCATATCGTCCTGCGTCATCCAAGCGATAAACTTCTAGTCTGCCTGTATCTGGTTCAAAGATGATGTAGTTCAGTACTTTTAAGATACGCTCGTAGAAAAACCATTTCCCCGGTGGATAAGTTGGTTTAATAGAATACTCCGTACCATCCGTGTCTGAGATAAACTCCATGACAACAACAGGTAAATCTCCCTGCAACTTTGGTGTGTAACTCCGCTTCACCTCTTCTCGCGTTACAGAGATATTAGGTATATATGTCCAATCCGGAGCTTTGAGGGCAATTTTCTCGTTTACGGTGGCACAGATACCGTAATTAGTGGGAGTTAGAGCATTTTCAGGTAGTTTGCCGTTAATTTCTAAACTTTCGGTTAAAGCTGCAGCAAGGGGAGGTTGGTTAATGTTATCCACAGGGTCATCCGGCAGTACATAGTCATCTGGTAATTTTTGCCAAGTAATTTTGTCTTGGTTGGCAATGGCTATCATGATAGGTTGTCCTCTAAATTTTTTTGGTGTTGGTAGTAAATTTTTCACTCCTCATCATCGGGTGCCAAGTCAGCTTCTGTTAACCCCTGTTGCGGTATTGCTGCAATAATCGCATCTATTACCTTTGACACTGGTAATATCTCAATATCATAATTGGGGTATTTTTGTCCTTTAGGGACGATCGCTCGTTTAAATCCTAGTTTTGCTGCTTCTTTTAACCTGAGTTCCATCTGCGATACTGGGCGGACTTGTCCTCCTAACCCAACTTCCCCAATAAGTACAGTACGGGGGTCAACAATGCGATCGCGAAAACTCGCAACGATTGCTATTGCTATACCCAGATCCACTGCTGGTTCTTCCACGTTCAACCCGCCTGCGGAAGCAACGTATGAATCTAATTTCGACATGGGAATCCCTACCCGTTTTTCCAGCACCGCTAGAATTTGTACTAAACGGTTATAATCTATACCTGTACCTGCGCGACGAGGAGAAGGGTAGCTCGTAGGACTTACCAAAGCTTGTAGCTCAACAACAATCGGGCGTGTTCCTTCGCAAGCGACAACCAAGGCAGTACCGGGAGCAGGGTCATCGCGATTTCCCAAAAATAGCTCTGAAGGATTTGGGACTTCTCTGAGCCCGTTGTCTACCATTTCAAAGATACCGATTTCGTGTGTTGCCCCAAAGCGGTTTTTTACTGTTCGTAATAATCGATGGGATGCAAATCGATCGCCCTCAAAATACAAGACCGTATCTACTAAATGTTCCAACACTTTTGGTCCGGCGATCGCTCCTTCTTTGGTGACGTGCCCCACTATTAACATTGTGATATCCTCGTGCTTTGCCACCTTCATCAAAGCTGCGGTACACTCACGTACCTGAGCAACAGAACCGGGTGCAGAAGTTAGAGCGGGAAAGAACACCGTTTGAATACTGTCAATAATTGCCACATTTGGTCTCAGGGAGTCCATCTCCTTCAAAATTTCTTCCAAATCTGTTTCTGGCAAAACATACAAATCTGCTCCCAGCGCTTCTGACGATGCTGGTTCTTTAGGAGTTACTTCTTTTGCTACTTCCCCATTCCCATTCCCATTTTCATCTTTTACTAAACTTAAAGAGTTTGTCACTCCCAAACGAGAGGCTCTCAATTTTACCTGTTGTCCTGATTCTTCCCCAGAAACATATAAAATCCGGTATCTCTGCGCTAATTCACTAGATACTTGCAGCAGCAGTGTTGATTTTCCAAGTCCTGGATCGCCACCATCTGATTGTTAAAAATGAAAAACAAGACCGTCTGTGCGAAGTCAATGAACGCTCATTGCGAGGAGAATTCACCAATCTGGAAAAAGTTTTAGCAACTAACTTAGCCACAAATCGCGGTTTAGCAGAGATTAAAGACGCTATTGAGCAATATATCAGCAGGCTCCCCCATGTTGGAGACCCTTTACCAAAACTCTGGGTGAGAGTTAGAGCCGCTTTAGAAAACTATTCCCGTAATTACATTAGCTTCTACGAATACGAGAACCTTTGCCGAATGAATCATTTAACTGACCGTAAAGATATGCTATTACTGAGTCGTTATCTGCACGACCTCGGCGTTTTCCTGCACTTCCAAGACGATCCTATACTTAGAAATTACGTCATTCTAAAACCAGAATGGGGTACAGCAGCTGTTTATAAAGTGTTAGACAATGAAAAAATCACGAAAAATTTAGGATGTTTTACTCAGGATGAGCTTAAAAATATCTGGAGCGATAACGAATACGCTGATATGCGGGATGAACTGCTGCAACTCATGATGCGCTTCAAGCTTTGCTATCCAATTCCCAATCATCCCGGTAAATATATTGCACCTCAATTACTAGATATCAACCAACCTGACTACAGGGAAAATTGGGACGAGACAAATAACTTAATTTTACGCTATAAATATGAGTTCATGCCCAAAGGTATTCTTACCCGCTTCATTGTTGAAACACATCCTTGGATTGAAGAACAAAAACTTGTTTGGAGAAGCGGAGTTGTTCTTAATAAAGACCAAACCCGTGCCGAAGTCATCGAACACTACAATCAAAAAGAAATAAAAATTCGTGTCGTGGGTAACCACAAGAAAGAATTGCTGGCTGTTGTCACTCACGAGCTCGAAAAAATTCATCAGTCTTTTGAACGTTTGCAGTATGCCACTCTTGTTCCTTGCAATTGCACTGAATGTGAAGGAAGTCAAGAACCTCATTTCTACACTCTAGACAACTTGAAAAAGCGTTGGAAAGCTGGTCGTTATCAAATTGAGTGCGATAAGAGCTATAAAATGGTTGATGTCCGCAGACTAATTGATGATGTCAATTTGCAACCGATGGGATCGAAACAGGAACTAAACCGCCAATCTGTACAATTACAACAGGAACTGTCTCAGGAGAGAGATAAGTCATTCCAAAATCAAAAAGTAACTCACCAACATCGCAAAAAAGTACACTCTGCTTTCATCAATGCTTTTCCCAATCGTTCATCACTTGAGCAATTTTTAGATTACGAGCTAGATAAAAACTTAACCCAAATCACTCAAGAAAGCAATCTAGATACAATTGTCTTTGAGTTAATACGAACAGCGAACTCTCAGGGATGGCTTTTAGACCTAGTTCGTACTGCATCTGAATCAAATCCTGGAAACTCAGAGTTAAAAGCTATTGCTCAAGAATTTTTGAGTGGGTTGTAATTTGACTGAATTTCGAGTTGACGGTCTTCCACGCTAAAAAGAAGCAAGGTGGCAGTAGGTTGGGTTTGGTTCCTTCAATCTAATTTTGCGATCGCTGAGGTGTTTGAAGCATAATTGATGGTTTGTTGGGTTTCGTTCCTCAACCCAACCTACGCAATCTGATTGTGCGATCGCTGAGGTGTTTGAAATAAAATTGATGGTTTGTTGGGTTTCGTTCCTCAACCCAACCTACGCAATCTGATTGTGCGATCGCTGAGGTGTTTGAAGCATAATTGATGGTTTGTTGGGTTTCGTTCCTCAACCCAACCTACGTTCATCCTTCATCCTTCATACTTTAAATGTTGGGTTTCGTTTCTCAACCCAACCTACGTTCATCCTTGATACTTGAAATGTTGGGTTTCGTGACTCAACCCAACCTACATTCATCCTTCATCCTTTATACTTCATACTTTTCTTTACTTTTCTGGCTGCAAATCTACACTGTAGAGATTTTTGCCTTCCAAGTTAACAAATCCGACTGTCATCACTTCTGTATTACCGTCAATTTTGACAGTACCAAAGAATTGAAAGCCATCGCTTGGGGGTCGATTTGCTCTCAAATCAGTGGGTATGCTGAGAAATTTCAACTGTGGACCAAAAGTATTGTCCAACCTGTTAGGACCAAATGTACCTGAGTTGATAGGACCTGCAACAAATTCCCAGAAGGGTTTGAAGTCGGTAAACTGTGCTTGGTTGGGGTCGTAATAGTGGGCTGCTGAGTAGTGTACGTCTGCGGTTAACCACACGACGTTTTTGATGTTGTTGCGTTGGATAAATCGCAGTAATTCGGCAAGTTCGAGTTCGCGCCCCAAAGCCGGACCATCTCCATTAGCTAGGTTTTCAAAGTTAGTAGGACCATCTGGAACTACCAATCCAATGGGCATATCACTTGCTATAATTTTCCAGGTTGCTGTCGATCGCCGCAATCGATTTTTCAACCACCGTATTTGGCCACTGCCTAGAAATTCCGTTTCTGCACTTCGTTCTGTTTGGTTATTGGGTGTGTTTGGTCCCCGATAGCTGCGCTTGTCAATCATAAAAATGTCCAGCGATGGACCATAATTGAAGGAGCGATAGATTCTGCTTGGGTCTTTACTATTAATGTCTATAGGGAAATATTCTAAGAAAGCTTGATTTGCCCGCTTTGCCAACAAGGAAACGTCTTTGACTGTGTAGCGGTTATCATCAAGAATCTCACCGGGATACCAGTTGTTAGTCGTCTCGTGGTCATCCCACTGGGCTAGTATGGGTACCTCCGCATTGAAGCGACGGACGTTTTCATCCAGCAAATTATAAATGTAGTTACCGCGAAACTCGTCTAAGGTTTCTGCAACTTTTGACTTTGCCTCTGTCGTAATATTCTTCCAGATGCTGCCATCATCCAACCTAACTTCTGCTTGGATGGGATTATCAGCATAAATAGTATCTCCAGAATGAATAAAAAAGTCTGGATTGAGGCTTCGGATTGTTTCGTAAATCTTCATACCGCCAAACTCGGGATTGATACCCCATCCTTGACCGGCAGTATCTCCCGACCATGCAAAAAAGATATCTTGTTTGTATGCAGGAGGAGTTCGGAAAGAACCGATCGCAGGTTCGCTATATTTACTCGTATCATCTAAATCTTGGAAAATGACCCGGTAGAATATCTTTTGAGCTGATGGCAGGTTCTTAAGATAAACCTTTGCTGTATAGTCGCTAACTTCTAAGGCATTTGGTCCGGTAACGCGTTGTGCATTGCGGAGAGTTTCATCAAGGCTATATTCCACAATCAGCTTGGCAGGCTTGTCACTGCGACTCCAGATGACTGCCCTATTGCCACTGATATCGCCACTAGCTACACCATAAGGTATGGTGGGACGGTTAGATTTGATGATGGCAGGTGCTTGACCAAAAACTTGTGATTTTGATAGAACATTTGTGGCAATGATTCCACCGCTTGTAATAGCTGAACGTATTAAGAACTGGCGGCGGTTGAGCTTTTGTGGAGAATTTGAGTTCATAAGAATTTGGTTAGAATGCTACCTGAAATTCAACAGAAATGAAGCACGAATATACAGCAAATATGAAGTATGAAGGATAAAGGCTGAAGGATGAAATTTGAATTGAGCTACAAAAAGGGATGGAGTTTCTCAATTTAATGAGGTGAAAGAACAAGATTTATTCTGATTTCAAGCCCCTAAATTTATCTATAAGGTATTTTATCCTTCATCCTTCAAACGTCATCCTTTAGTTGACACTTTGAAACTTACCCAATGGTGTATTGAGTTGTCAATAATGCGTTTACCATTTATACATTGAGCTTGACCTGAAATGGTTATATATATGTCAATGCGCTCGCTAGTGTGTAAAAAATAATACGCTTTTTTTATTTGTTGAATTCTTCTAATTAAACCTATCAGCACTAATTACTACGGTTTTTTTTGTATCAAAATAAACTAAATAAAAAGATATAAAGAATTGCAACAAAGATTGGTTCCACTGGCGCGATCGCCCAAATTCAATTTTATTTAAACAATTTTTTCTGTTATCTTAACTTTAGTATAATGATTTAGTGCTTATTGTGATTTAACCAACAAATTAACTACACTGGAGAAAATAAAATTAAGTATATTAAGAAATGTAAACAATATCCAAACCCATACAAAGGACAAATGACAAATGACAGCCTTAACTTGTTAATATTATTTAAGCATATCTACTTATTCAAATTCCTAAAATGCTACTTACAATCGCGATCGCAATACTTGGTCTTTGTCCAATTCTAGTTTTATTTTCTATGGCTAGGGTATGGGTAGAAACAGAAAAGCAGAAGTCCGATGAATTTGACCAATAATTTGCTTGGGAACTCTACCAAGGCAATTGGCTACCATCCCAGGAAAAAAACTTTCCGCTGTCCCCTTCTTCAAGTTGTTCGATAACAGCCAGTAATTGATTTACTGTTCGCTCAACTGAAAACAATTTGTCATCGGGTACATTTGCTTGAAATGGTTGGGAAAGGCGAGTATCTGTTGTACCGGGATGTAAAGTCACCACTAAAGTCTTAGGGCTAGTTCTGCCATATTCAATCGCTACTGTTCGCATAAACATATTGAGAGCAGCCTTAGAGGCTCGATAACCATACCATCCTCCTAGCTGGTTATCACCTATGCTACCTAGTTTTGCAGAAATACTGGCAAAAATGCTGCGTTCATTATGTCGGAATAGGGGTAACAGGTGTTTGGCAAGCAGGACAGAGCCAATACTATTAACTTGGAAATAGCGCATCAAATTTTCTGGGTTAATCTGTCGCAAGCTTTTCTCTGGTTGTAACGAAGCCTCATGCAATATTCCCACACAGTTAACTACTAAGTGAAGCTTGTTGACTTCTGCACGGATATTTTGGATAACTTCTATAATCCGTACTTCCTCGGTAATATCCATTGACAGACAGGTTAAGCGATCGCCATGTTCCCTTGCAAGAGTTAATAACTCAGAAGCGGATTCTAGTTGACGATAGGTTGCATAAACTTTGTTAATTCCATCCTCTTGCAGCAATCTTCTTACAAAACCAAGACCAATCCCTTGGCTAGCTCCTACAATTAGTGCATGAGCATTATTAATGCTTTGAAGAAAATACATTTTTTTAACTTACCAACTTTGTTAAAAATTATCAACTATAAAATAATATTTCACAATCACTATCAAATTTCCGATTTTTGTAGGGTGGGCATTGCTCACCATCATCGAACGTGTGGCAATATGGCTCATTTCCCAATACAAAATCTGCTAAAAATCCTATCTAATACAGATTCTGTAACTTCCTCCCCGGTAATTTCCCCAAGAAAATAAATAGCACCACGCAGGTCAATTGACCAAAAATCGAGAGGTAATTGTTGGGTGATTGTGGCTTGTACTTGTTCCAATGATGTTTTCGCTTTAACCAGTGCGGCTGCTTGTCTTTGGTTGATGGCTAAATCTAGGTCTGCGGCTTGTACTTTACCTACTCTGACCTTTTCCAAAATCGCTGTTTCTAGAGCATCAATACCCTCGTTGCGAGCTACTGCTGTTTTGACAACCTGAGTGATACTCTTTGGATATTGCACTTCTTCTGCTAGTGCTAGGTCAATTTTATTAATAACCAAAATTAAGGGACGGTGTTGCACTTGTGCGTAGATTTCTCCATCTGCATCTGTCCAACCTGCTGAAGCATCTACGGTTAACAGGACTAAATCTGCAGCACTTGCAGCACGACGGGAACGTTCTACTCCAATCTTTTCTACTTGGTCTTCTGTTTCCCGAATCCCTGCAGTATCTAGCACCTGCACGGGAATTCCACCTACAACCAACTGCGATTCTACAACATCGCGGGTTGTTCCGGGTAAATCGGTCACAATGGCGCGATCGCTCCGACTCCAAGCGTTTAACAAACTTGACTTACCTACGTTAGGACGCCCAACAATCGCGACTTTTAACCCCGTGCGGAGCAGTTCCCCCTTGTCAGCGGTTGCTAAAATCTTGGATATTTCTGCGGTGACGCTTTCGATTTCTGAGATGATGCTGTTTTCATCTAAGGGCGGCAAGTCTTCCTCAAAATCTATTCGGGCTTCGATTTCAGCTAAGATATCCAAACAGCGAGCCCGTAACTGACGGATGGGATGGGCTAATTTTCCCTGTAATCCTGCTAACGCTGCTTGTGCTGCTTGGGGAGATCGCGCACCCACCAAGTCCGCAATACTTTCTGCCTGAGTTAAATCCAGTCGCCCATTTAAAAACGCCCGCAAGGTAAATTCCCCTGGTTGTCCCAGTCTTGCCCCATTTTCCAAGCATAGTTGCAAGACCTGCTGCACCGCCATAATTCCGCCATGACAGTGGAATTCCACCACATCTTCACGGGTGTAGGAACGGGGCCCTTTCATAATCAGCAAAAGTGCCTCATCCACCAGTTGTTTTGTCTGTGGATGACGGATGTAACCATAGAGAATACGGTGGCTTTCCCAAGGTTGACGCCCTGGTGCATGAAACAAAGTTTGGGCAATGTGCATTGCTTCCACCCCAGATACACGCACAATACCCACACTACCTTGTTGGGGGACAACAGCAGTAGCGATGGCGGCAATGGTTCCAGTGGTCGCAAAGATTTCTGACATTAAGTTGTAATTGTGGTTTAACGATAAAAATCAAACTTATTCTAGTTCAAGTGTACCGATTTTCAAACAAATGAGATGCCAACTGGCACGATAATATTTATCTGAAGGGTAATAATGTCTTGACAAATGCTTTATTAAAAAGGAGTTTATTGTGGAACAGCCGAAAATTAACTGCGCTGAAGCTTGCGTTAATGGGTGTGTTTTAGGAGATAAGTGCCCCAACATAGAGTACAGAGAGGCTGCTTCAAAGTTTATTGAAGATACTCCCTTAGACAGAATGATAGAAATAGCTGAAATAGCAAGAATGAAGAAACTTACGCAACCCCCCAAATGGATATTACCAGAGGATACTTAAGATTTGAACCTCTCAAGTTCGCTTATTTCATTTGGTACAGGGCTACAATTAAACCGCGACTTCAACCGAATGGTAAGTCGCGGTAGTTTACCTACTGACTCTTTTGCAATGTTTCTATGACTCCATACATCTGGACTGGATCGAGAACTCGCAGCAGACTGCTTTGAGTTACAAGTCCCAGTTCTTTCCCGCCATCACAAGACACAACTAATCTTCGTGTATGTCGTCGTTGCATCTCCCGAAGAGCAGTCAAGAGAGAATCTTCAGGGCTTAGCAGAAAAAGTGGTGTACTCATGACAGACTGTGCCTGAACCTCTGTTAAATTCATTTGTAATGCCTGAAACTGTACGATATCCCGCTCGGTAACAATTCCTACAGGAATATGAACAAAGTGCCCCAGTTCTAATTCGGGATATTGCTCGGTGATGACGACACAGCTAATTTTATATTCTGCCATGACTTGAGCTAAGCTCAACACTGAGGCAGTGATTGGAGCACGAATGACTTGGGTTGTCATGACATCTCCCACACGCATCAGCTTTAAAAGATGAATGGGGCGTAAAATGCTACGAATACTTTCATGAGAAACAACGCCAATGAGTTCGCCTTTCTCCCCTAATATCGGTAGATGGCGAATGCGGTAGCGCCTAAACAAAAATAGAGGAGCAAAAATATCTTTTAAAGTAGCCTGTGATAGAGTAATCACGGGTTTTGTCATGACTTCAGCCATTGTCACTTTTGCAAAGGGTATGTCAGCGGCTGTTAGTCGCACTATATCCCGTTCTGTAAAGATTCCCAGCAACTCTGTGCCCTGCATCACTAAGACACAGCTAGAACCTATCTCATAGGGAGAAAATACATCTGACTGTAAGTTGACATCAGATGACGAGCTGTGAATCCGCTTTTGGTTCATTAAAACAATGACATCTACTAATCGTGTCTCAGTCGTGACTACGAGTGGGTTACGATCTATTGCTGCTTCTATGGCTGGCTCACTTAGCTTTATGTCATCAAGTTGCATGGCTAGTTTAGCTGGAAATCACGGAACACTGTTTCATAATGTACCAAGACTTAACAGAATTCCTCATTTGTTTATTTCTTGTTTAGATTGGTAACTTTTGTCATTTTTCTTGAGAGTGAACGCTTCCCAGCAATTAAACTAACTAAGTAAAGAAATGTAAAAGTGAAGAAATGTAAAAATCATCTCCGTTCTTACAATGAGAAAGGACAAAGGACAAAGGACAAGCATACCTAGAAGCTTGTATTCTTGTAGTGCAGTCGGTTGTGCTCTTCGTCTTTAAGCACAACTTTGTTAGCTATTTATGCCTAGTACCAATTGGAATCGTCATCACGTTCTTTCCCTTGCTGACTTCACAAGCGCAGAATACAATACCGTTTTGCTAACGGCTGCCAGTTTTGTGGAGGTCTTATCTCGGCGTACAAAGAAAGTACCAACTTTGCAGGGACAGGTGGTGGCAAATTTATTTTTTGAACCATCTACCCGCACTCGCAGTAGTTTTGAACTCGCTGCTAAGCGTCTGTCAGCAGATACGCTGAACTTTACTTCCGCAACTTCTTCCATGACAAAAGGAGAAACAATCCTCGATACGGCGAAGACTTACCTAGCAATGGGAACCGATATCATGGTGATTCGCCATAAGGAGGCTGGTGTTCCTAATACGATCGCGGCTGAAATGGATCGTCTGGGTGTAAGAGTTAACGTCCTCAATGCTGGTGATGGTCAACACGAGCATCCGTCCCAGGCACTGCTTGACTTATTTACTCTTTGTACTCTCCTCGATCCTAACTCTCCGCAAATCGAATTACTTAAGGGGAAAAAGATTGCGATCGTTGGGGATATCGTACATTCAAGGGTTGCTCGCTCAAATATCTGGAGCTTGACCGCAAGTGGTGCTGAGGTACATCTAGCAGGACCACCCACTCTTGTGCCGAAATTGTTTGCTGATTATGGGGAAGACAGACCGGGGAAATTGTTTCTTCACTGGAATCTCGAACCTGCTTTAAAAGACGCCGATTTTGTTATGACTTTACGCTTGCAAAGGGAACGGATGGCTGCTCATTTACTGCCTTCTTTGCGAGAATATCATCAGATGTATGGTATTACACATTCTAGGTTGCAACTTTGCAAGCCTAATGTCAAAATTTTACACCCCGGTCCGGTGAACCGTGGCGTCGAAATTAGCTCTGAAGTTATGGACGATCCTGAGTTTAGCCTTATTCAAAACCAAGTGACTAGCGGGGTTGCTATTCGCATGGCTTTGCTGTATCTCATAGCAAGTGGTAAGGGATAGTGGATAGTGGTTAGTGGTTAGTGGTTAAAAACAACTTAGCACTAACTACTAACTTACTAAGTCGGTGTGAATAAACAAAAATACGTTACAAAATGTAAATACATCTAAAACCCTTACTAGTGAAGTTTTGTCTTACCGACTTACCGCTCAAAATATTAGTGTTGACAGACTCATAGGTGAAGGGAGTGGGATAGCGTCAGAACTTCTTACCTCTGTTGGAGTGAACTTGGAAAATGTACGAATTGAAGTATAAAAAATTATTGACAGAGGTAAGAACTCCAGTAGCAAGGCTTGAGAGCCGATCATAAGTAAAAAGCTTTTGTATGCATAGTTTTATTAAATGATAGATTTGTTTAAATGTTCCACATACTTTTGGTATATTCCAATCAATCACAAAGTTAAATATTTAGCGAGTTGCCATAATTCTTAAACTCTTCATTTCCCTAAAGTTGTTATTTCCATCTAACTAACAACAATTTAGGGTATATGTTTGTGGATTTTTTAATAGCAACTTAGTTAGATTGTGCTGTTTGAGATAAGGTACGTATCATGAGTAGGATTAACGGGTTTGTTGGGCGGCGGAATTTTTTTAAATTAGCAGGTGTAGGTAGTGTCGGTATTGGTGCTAGTGCTGTTAGTAGTGTACTTTGGCAACAAGAGCCAGCTGTTGCCCAAAAAGCTACCACGGCACAAAGACCCCAGCCAGTTAACCCTCAAGCGGCTTTAGCTAGGTTAATTGAAGGTAATAACAGGTTTGTTGAAGGTAAGCGTCTTAATCCCAATCAATCAAAATTACGATTGCAAGAAACTGCTGTAGCTCAATATCCCTTTGCCGCTATACTTGGGTGTGCAGATTCGAGAGTACCTGCGGAAATCGTTTTCGACCAAGGATTAGGTGATTTATTTGTTGTCAGGGTTGCTGGCAATGTCGCCAGCCAAACTGCAATAGGTAGCTTGGAATTTGCTACAACGGTGTTAGGCGCACAACTCATTGTAGTTTTAGGTCATGCCAGATGTGGTGCAGTTGTAGCAGCTACCAAAGGTCAGCCATTGCCTGGGAGAATTGGCGTTTTTGTGGAAGAAATCAAACCAGCTGTAGAAAGGGTAAGAAATAAAACCGGCGAGCTAGAAGAAAATGCCATCATTGCTAATTCCCAATATCAGGCAGAAAGGTTGGCAGAGAGCTCGACCATTTTAAGAGGTTTGATTAAAGAAGGTAAACTGAACATTGCTGCTGGTCGTTATGATTTAGCTAGTGGTAAAGTTACTTTGTTGACTTAATTTTTAATTTAATTTGTCTGTTTCTAAGTATTAATAAGGTAGAAATTTTTACCTTATTACATTTGTTGGAACCAGACAATATTACCCGTCCGCAATCCTTCATTTTATGCTTAAGGAGGAAGCGATCGCCTTCTTGTAACTAAAAAGAAGCACGCTCACCTCCTTCCAGGCGCTTCTAAATATTTTACTAACAGAGTAATTTGCAAATTTCCTCTATTTTTGTTTTGTTTAGTTTAACATAATCATCTCCTGTTGTTTGCAAAAACTCAAGATTTTTGTTATCAATATTGTCAAGCTGAACTTCTTTTTTTCCTAACTCCGGTTGAAGTCTATAGTAAGTAAGCGGTAGAATGCCCTGTTTCTGGCTAGATTTCAACTGATTATGTATTGCAAGTCGGCACCGCACATCATGATATTGAAAAGAGCGCCCTTTCCATCAAAAATTAATCCTTCTCCCGATGCTAACCATCCATAAAGCCCTGAATTAATACAGGATTCATAGGAAAAAAGAGATCGCCCTGTTCCAAGGGAAACAAGTACGTATTCCTTTGCATCAGGATACTGTTGTTTAGCCAAAAATAGAAGTTGTAAAGATGGATTATTGATATAAACTCCACCATCAACTAAAACCTTATCCTGAATGGATTTTGCTGGAAAGTAAGTCGGAGCAGCAGATGTTGCTCTCGCTGCTTCCTACACAAAACAGTTAAATCCATCAGAGTTCTTGTTACTGATATACTGTAATTGATTACTTCTGATGTCAAAAGCAAAAACAACTACCGGTTTTTCTACTTCTGAAATTGCCAAATTGCCAAACTTAGACTTCAAAAAATTTTCAATTGCTTCAGCTTTATATTGTGCCGCTTTAATTCCAGGACCTGATGTTGGAGGAAGAATACTTTGAACCTGAAAAATATCTTTGGCGTTTTTGGTATAAAACCCCAGAAGATCGGATGGAGTATAGCGAACAGTTTTATTATCTATTTTTGGTGTTGCACAAAGTCCCAAAGCAATTATTCCACCAGTTGATGTTCCACCAATAAGGTCAAAGGTACTAGCGATGTCTTTTTGCTATAAATTTTTCAGTTCGCTATCCATAGCTTGAAGTATCTTGGCAGGTAAAATACCGCGAATACCACCACCATCAATTGATAGGATTTTAACAACATCAGGCATAAAAATATCCTCTTTCCATTTTCGTCTCTACACTATAAAGACGATCCCAGAAAGCAATTTGTGAATTTTTTGAGTAAGAGGCTATTTTTTCTCAATCAAATTATGCTAAATCCAAAATCCGTGCAGGGGGCTATTCACACATCTGCTATATAAAACCTAGACAAATCTAGACTTTACTTCCTACTTCATTGGGAGCATGGGAGCGGTTATCCCTCAGCTTTGCTTTCACGCTTTAGCCAAACGCGATACGCTGCTGTGCTTCAACGCGCTTAAAGAGCGCAACGCACTGGCTCAAGTTAATTGCTGCGTTTAAATCCCTATCGATAGAACTGCCACAACTAGAGCAATCGAACACTCGCTCGGATAGGGATAATTGATCTTTCTTGAACCCACAACAACTACAGGTTTTGCTGGATGGGTACCACTGGTCTGCAACAATTAATTGACTACCAAACTTTTCACACTTGTATTCCAACTGTCGTCATGAAAGCTGTCGCAAAACCGTAAACCAGACGAGAAATGGTGTCAGTTTCTTGACGATTACTATCTTCTTTAGAACCAACCAAGCCGATACCAGTGCGATAATTACGATAGTCAATTTCGCCATCTTCAAACTGGGCTTTTCGGTAAAAATTGGCAAGGCTTTGTATCTGCTTGACCCACCAATCTTGCTTCTCAAAGACATATTCCTTTTCTGTTCTGCCCAGAAAAACTATGTGTTTGGCTTCAAAATTGTGCTGAAGAGCCTCAAAATAGAAAATGCCATACACAAAAAGATACCGATTTGGGACAAACATTGCTCTCATCTGGCTGGTACAATCGTAGTATGGTTCTCCCAAATTGCGTACCAGTTCAGCATAAGTGGTTGCGGTTAATGCTACCTTAAAGTTCCTGCCGTCTGATGTTTTGAGACCGAAACTGCCGTAAGCTCCTTGGTGTGGGTCAAACTCAGTGACATACCCAGCCAGCATATCTGAAAACGAAAAATCTACCTTATCCATGAAAGTTCCTCCTACCAGTGAAGTGAATGAGTTGAAATTACTGGGAAATTAGAACGACAATACTGCGGTTTTTGACGACATATGTATTCCCTGAAACCAAAGTCTCTTTGCCTCTTTCTACAATGTCCATAGGAGAAGGCTCAGCAGTATCTACAACTTTATACCATCTCCTATTTTCAAGATAAGGAATTTCAAAGTCTATATCTTCCCAGTACATATTCAGCATGACGTGAATGTCTGCGTTACCGTTGAAGCCTCCCATAGTGTATGCCAGAGATCTAGCATGAGGGTCATCCCAAGGCGTGCCGAATAACTTACAACCATGCCAAGAGATATCTGCTAGACCGCGCTCATTAACTTCGCCAGTAAAGAATTGGCTGCGGCGTAAGCCAGGATGGCAGTAACAGCTGCGGAAGTCAATCATCTGCTTGAAGAATCTGAATATATCTGCGTTATTCTCAACAAGATTCCAGTCAAACCAATTAATTTCGTTGTCTTGACAGTAGGCGTTGTTATTGCCCTTTTGAGTGCGTCTGACTTCATCGCCAGCCACTATCATTGGAACGCCCTGAGAAAGCAAAAGAATAGCTGCAAAATTCTTAATCTGTTTCCGCCGCAATGCATCAATTTCTGGGTCTTCAGTTTCTCCTTCAAACCCACAATTCCAGCTCAAATTGTCACTAATGCCATCTTGGTTTCTTTCACCATTAGCTTCATTGTGTTTCTCGTTATAAGAAACCAAATCATTGAGGGTAAACCCATCATGGCAAGTGATAAAATTAATGCTATTAATTGGTAAATGTCCGGTCGTTTGATAAAGATCGGCACTTCCGGCAAGGCGTGCAGCGACTGACCCAACCAGTCCTGGATCTCCTTTAACAAAGCGTCGAATGTCGTCTCGATAGCGCCCGTTCCATTCTGCCCAACGATATCCGGGGAAGTATCCAATGAGATAGAGACCACCTGCATCCCAAGCCTCAGCAATGATTTTGGTTTCAGCCAACGCAGCAGATGTTTCAATGTGCCAGACTACCGATGGATGAACCATAGGCACTCCATCTTGCCCACGGGACAAAATAGACCCTTCATCAAACCGGAATCCATCAACGTGCATTTCTTTTACCCAAAATTCCAGGCACTCCACAATTAACTTTTCCGAAATTGGGTGATTGCAGTTGAATGTGTTTCCGCAGCCAGAGTAGTCCATATAGTACTGCTTATCCCAAGGTACAAGGTGATAGTAAGTACTATTTCCAAAACCTTTTAAGTTAATGGTCGGACCCTGATGGTTACCTTCGCTAGTATGATTGAAGACTACGTCTAGGATGACCTCGATCCCTTCCTTGTGCAACGCCTTAACCATATCCCGAAACTCGTTAATCGGGTTTTTCTCCTTAGGAGAAGAAGAATAAGAGCAATCAAGGGCAAAGAAACTGTGGGGGTTATATCCCCAGTAGTCTTTTAGCTGTATACCGTTAACTTCTCGGACAATTTCCGTTTCGTCAAAGTCAAATACTGGCAAGAGTTCAACAGCAGTTATGCCTAATTGTTTTAAGTAAGGAATTTTCTCAATGACCCCAGAGAAAGTTCCTTTATGTTTGCAGCCAGAAGTGGGTGACTTAGTAAATCCGCCAACATGCATCTCGTAAATGATGGTATCACTCATCGGGCGATTGAGAGGACGATCGCCTTCCCAGTCATAATCCGATATATCGGTGACCACACTACGCATTGAGGTGAGCAGATTGTCTTTTGAACCCAAAGCATCAATGCGGTTCCAAAGGCTATTGTCGTTTCCCCTAGAGTAAGGATCGAGCAATAACTTATTTTTGTTAAAACGGTGCCCTGCCCTGTGTAAATCTTGAGGACCGTCAACTCGATAAGCGTAGCCAACTCCAGGTTTCAATCCTTTGACGTAAACATGCCAAAAGTGAAAGGTTTTATTGCTTTTTGGGTCTAATTTAATAGTTTGGATAGGTGCTGGGTCACTAGGCTCTTCAAACAATAAGAGTTCGACAGATGTCGCATGTTCTGCAAAGATTGAGAAATTGACGCCATCTATGCATGGTGTTGCACCTAAGGGATGTGTGCGTCCCACTTCTATTTCGTACTTTGCTGGAGCTAATTGTATCTGGAATTTAGGTGTTGTTGCAGTCATTTTGCTCGTTTGTTCACTTTAGAGTGTCTATTTAGATATCTACCCCAATTCAGTGAGGCGTTTTAAGGCTTTGCTAAGATATTGTTGTTTGGTTAGCTGCTTCCTCAGTTAATAAGTAGGTTGTCGCACAATATCTTATCTGATAAGATTGCACAGACCTTTGTGCCCGTATGAATTTCCAATTGGGCATTTGGCGGCGCTTGAAACAAAAGACTTTGTCCTGGGAAAATAACTCGCTCAAAGTACCAATTGGGAACATTCGAGATCCGAGCAATTTGAATCTGACCAGTGGCATTAACGTAGTTGCAAAGAATTTTACCGGGCTCATCGGAAGGTAGAGAATCAAGTATTTGAGTCATACCTGAGTCATAAGTACAGGTGCAATGCTGAATCTTCTGCTTAATTGCCACTCCCAAGTTCAAGCGTTAACCCAGGTTTTAAAACAAAACTAAGGAGTGGTCTTTTTCTTTCCTACCAAAAAGGCTCGTTCTTTAGTCTTGGTTTTCTTTTTACTTAGCTACTACTTGCAATTGCTGCTCGTTAATAGCTTTTAAAAATATATCCATGAACTCGGCAACTACATTAGGATGTTTGGCTGTTATCAAATTGCCATCAATATGTATGTCTTTAGTCCCATCACCATCAAAGACAATGATGCCTCCAGCGTTTTCCACATCACACAAGATGTTATGGGCACAAGTCACTTCACGGTTTTCCAGCAGTTCTCTATCGGCAGTAAATAGCCATAGGCTATGGCAAATAGCTCCAATTTTCAATTTGCCAGCATCCATAGCCTTGACAGCTTTTCGGAGAAATCTAATGGCAGGAGCTTGGTTACGTTGACCCCTTTTATGACGCTCTTCATAGCGAAGACGATCCATAGCATAAGCACCAATTAGAAGAATGCCTTCATAGTCGGTAGCCTCAATATCATTCACTTCTACCGTAACCGTGACTTCTTCTATTAAATCAATACCCTTGAAGGTCAATTGTTTTTGGTTCCAAAGATGGGATATGTACTCCACTTCATATCCATTCGCAGGAAAAAACTTGTTGAAAGCGCGGAACTCAATTTCGTCAAAGTGATCCTCAATGAGTACACCTATTTTTCCCTTATTCTTAAAAGTTGTCGTTGCCATGTTGTCCTTTTTCCCTGATGATTGGGGCTGCTAAGTTTTCAATTTGCTGCCTAGTAACTTGTGGCATTTTTTATCAACGCTCGATCAACTCCAGCAATTCAGTTGGTGCAAAAACATCGCGATAAAAAGTGAGCTGCTCGCATTTTAAGTGACATGCACCTCTGTGCCCGCGTCGGAGCCAGGTTACGTTTCCCTTAGCGATGACTTCATTTGTCTCGTCATCCATACAGTACCATTCAAAGTAAACGACTTCACCATGAAACAAAACGATGGGCCAAGTCATGGTTACGTTTGGTTGGGCAATAACTGCCCACCAATTTACTTCTCTCTCTGTCCCAGCTGTTCTGCCAAGAAAAGGTCCATCAGCACATAAGTAGACAAGATTATCCGCATATTCCTCTGCTAAAATGTCTCCCCTTCCTTGTCGCAGGGCTTCGCAGTGAGTTGGCCACCAATCCCTATTTTCCTTTTCTATTTGCGCTAAGCTGTATTGCAGATTTATTTCAGGTAAAGTTTTTTCACGAAGAGAAATGTAGTCCTTAGCATCTTGGATCAGTTTCTCTGCTAACACTTTGTCAACTAGCCCTGGCTTTGAATAATCTGCGGATAGTTGTTGGTAGTAGTTGGTTCGCGTTTTCATCTGAAACCTCTGTGATAGTAGTAGAAATTGCAGTGCTTGGCTGTAGGCTTTACCAGATCGTGCCCAGAATGCCCCCGCTATATGCGTTCGTGCAACATATCTGCGATTAACAAGCATTAGGATAGGCAGTCTCTCCAACTGGTGGAATCTAGAGGAACACGCCGCCCTTATGAATGGGCGTTCTGGTATTCGGTACTGGCGAATTTTTTCAAAATATGTTTGGGATTGAAGCCCCTTCCATAATTTTAGGAATTACGCATTAACAGCAACAATCAAGTATGAGGCTAGAATTTTCAGGCATTAAAGTTTGTTTTTTTCATTATAAGCGATCGCCTACTACCTATTTGAGGATAGTTGCCAAAAGGTTGCAACAACCGAATGAGCATTAACATACATGATGGACTGTTTGTGTTGTGCGTAAATCCTAAATTTTTCGATTGCAATCCCAATCCCCTTCACTAATCGGCTGTAGCTAGATAGTGCTGAGTAGCATCACAAACGTAATGAATAAAATAGAAGATGGCTTGCTGTCCAAACACAAAGCTCAAACTAAATTATTCTGCTATTCATCAACTCCATAAGCCTTCAGAACTTTCTTCTGAAGGACCGAGAGTCTCATTAAGGGTACCAAAGCACCCCGCAGCCTTATTGAAACCTGCGTAAACGCACATAAACAAAAGGAGCTCCTCAATTTCTGCACGTGTGGCTCCTTGTTGCATAGCCATATTCACGTGTGCTGCAAAAGGGCTACCGGGTCCGACATGATCTTGATTTGCAACATCAACAGCGACTGTTATTAGAGCCTTAGTTTTTTGATCGATTAATGGAAGGCCCCATACTTCGCCGGCTACACGGGTACAAAAATCTCCAAACTTCGGATTGATGCATTTTAAAGCATCTTGAAGTTGTTTATCATCTAAAACCGCATTTTTGTATCCTATTGCATTTTCATCTTGAACCAGAGTCTTAAAATCATCCTGTTTCATAGTGTCTCTCCACCTCTTACATGAGTTTTGACATTTTGTCGCAAAGATTATTTTGAAGCACAAAAAGCCGCTAAGTGAGATCTGCTTTTGTGGTAAACCTAAAAACTTTGATAAAGAACTTGGTCTAGGTTTCCATTATAAGTAAAGGTGCAGCTATGCTTAATTCATTGCTCTTTTTACTGCACTTTTTAGTAACAAATGGAACCCTTTTCGTCTTTTAGTTTTTCAAGAGTGGAAGGTTTTAGCCAGCGAAAATCCTTAGGTTAACGCTCAATTTAAGTTGTTCCGCTATAATGTGAGCCTTTTTAGCTAATTTATTGCCATTTTATGGTTCCACCTATACCAAGTCTTTGTAAACTTGCGCTTAAAATTCCCTTAGGCTAGAAGCCCAGAGCATCGGTTCAGTCATCCCACACAACCCGGCACCTTGCTTGTGAACAGTGAGATTTCGCTGACTAAACTCGATAATTGCGTTTTAACGCTGAAAACTTACTGCAAACCGATTTCACGAACTTTACATTGATTTACGTAGTATTGTTTATTCTCGCTTACCTACTTATATATAAAAACAATATTAAGGAATTGGATAAAGAGTTCAAAAGGTAAGAGCCTTAATTAAAGGCAGTTTTGACGACAAGGCACCGGTAAAGCGAAAAGCATAACCCTTTTTTAGATACTCTCTAGAGTCTCAGCTTTTAGAGCAGTCACAAAAAACCAGATGTAACAGTTGCGAGTAGAGATTATGGGGATAAACCCAGTGCAAAGGTATATCCCTATTGCAGTTATGTTTGTCCTTAAATTATCGATCTTTAGTACCTACCAGAGAACCAATTCCAATGTCTATTTGCCCTACAGCTTAAACTTCACTAAGTAGATCGGCACAAATAAAGCCACCTCATTAAGGTAGTCATTTGTCATTTGTAATCTATTAATTGTAAGGGTTTGAGTCATTTTACACTCCAAAACACACAGTCACTTTTATTCCCACTTGCCTACTTAGCCACACTAAGTTCAGCTTTAACGTGTTTATCTTAACTGGTGCAGATCGGTGTCAAGATAAATAATATTGAGTACACTTCTCTTTTCTTTAATGCCATTACCACAATAATGGAAAAAGGTGAAAAGTTCATTTTTTATTGTCTTTTCACCTTTTTATTCCTTAATCCTGTGTCCTCTACTCTTTGCTCTTGCAAAGCATATTTTTTTTGAGAAGGTATATTCGTAAATAGCTTAATTGTTGTATCATCAGGAGCGCTAGCTGTCTTCAAAAACCAACGTTTATTTGTACAACCTACTTATAGTTCATGAAATAGGAAGGTTTTACCAATGCATTGGGTCGCACCTACTAGGAGTGAGTCGTCGATTAAAGCTCAAGGCAGCCAGTCATTAGCGGTTAGCTTGAAAGCAACCGTTCAGGAGAAAAATTGTCCTTGCTGTTCCCATCGGCTGTTACAGCATATTCGTAATAACCGTGTTTACTGGTTTTGCCGAAGCTGTTGGCAAGAAATGCCGTTGCTAAATTTAGAAAGCCATAACTCATTATCCGCCTCTATGACAACTATTAGCTTGGAAAAAAAATTGATTCATTTTGAAGAATAAAGATAATTCAAGGGGTACAACAGATTTAAAGCCTAAACCATGACTAAGACAATTATTAATCTCACACATTCGGTGGTTATTGGAACAATTGAGGATGTTTTAGACACTTATCCTCATCATCCCTATCGACAGGTTCTCTTAATTCCTGACTTACGTCAAGAATTGATTGCTTATGTTTTGAGCCGAGTATCCAATCACTATGTAGCCATCGCGGGGGAACAACAACTATCTTTCAAGTCCGCACATCAATTGCTTAGCCAAGAAATATTGTATATTGAAGCTTTAATTCATAAAGGAATTGAGAAAATTTTTCAGAAAAAGGAAGAACAAATGAGTCACCAAATCCCAAGAGCCATTGAGCCAGGTTTTGCTCCTTCTAACTGGTTTGGCTGAATATTAGATATTACAGCAGGTTTCATCAAAGAGAGGTACAGTTTGAGTTCTAGGAATGCCCAGTCCAGAAGATTGGTGATATGTATTAGTTTACTCATGTACTTCATTTACATGAAATCTGCTATGTATTTTTTTACTGTTTATTTATAGTGCTTATACCATTTCACTAAATTTTTGCTACATACGCTACCCTCATGCCACCTTAACCAGGACGCTCTGGGAGTGTCCGAGCGCGTCTTCAATCGCAGCCAGAACTAATCACAGTATATTAAGTAACAACTAAGTAAAAACATATGCCTTTAGCCGCTCTGCTTACAAAGAACATAGTAAGAGCGTTACAATTAATTTCCTAGAGCCCCATACAGTAATACCACGCCACTCGGTTGTTAAACTTAGGTTAACGAAAAATCGCTCGTCTCAAGCATAGAAATCAGGTTTTTGATCCCAAGGCGTGATGAATGAACCGACAGTTGAGGCAGCGGTTTGTAAAGAGTGAATGCCCTGACAACCAGTATTTACCTGATACTCATGGATATTGAGGTAAATTTTATGGATTTCAGGCTTATTAAGAATTTCTAAAGATTATAAGTACTTGCGTCTTTAAGGCTTTTCTGTGATACTATCTGGTGTGGAATAGTATACTATTTTTAGGTCATTTGTCCGCAAGATTGGTAACGAGCAAGTAGCAAATACAGTTTGCTGCTCACAAATATTGCCCTTTAGAATACCTCAGGCTGTAGTAGCTGCTAACAAGTTATATATAGTGCTATATAAGGTGGTGTTTGAATGAAACTTTCAAAGAACAAACGAAAACGCGGTATTATTCTGACTCCAGAAGGGTTGCAAAAACTTCAGTCGGCTAAGCTGGCTTCGGAAATGAATGAAAATTATGGAAACAGATACACGCTGGAGGATTTAGGGGGACGCATCGGAATCAATACTGCTACAATCTCCAAGGTGCTGTCTCGTGAAGACGGAGTTGACAAACGTACACTTGAGCTTTTTTTCCAAGCTTTTAATTTAGAGTTGGAGAAAGATGACTATACAAACTCAACCCAATGTCAGCGCGAGGATTGGGGAGAAGCAGCTAATGTATCAGTTTTTTACGGACGTACAGAAGAAATAGCCAAATTAGAGCATTTGCTCGTTGATGAGCAGTGTAAGTTAGTGGCAGTTTTGGGAATGGGGGGAATCGGTAAAACTGCTCTGTCCGTAAAGCTCGCACAGCAGATTAAAAATAATTTTGAATATATCATATGGCGATCGCTGCGAGAAGCCCCGCCCGTTGAAGCGATTCTGGCTAACCTAATCCAGTTTTTGTCCGACGAGCAAGAAACAGAAGCTTCTTTACCAGAAAAAGCAGGCGACAGAGTGACGCGGCTGATTGATTATCTGCGAGCCTCACGGTGTCTGCTGATACTGGATAATATAGAGTCGATTCTGCGTGGAGGTACTCGAGCGGGGCTTTATCGGGAAGGCTATGAGGGATACGGGGATCTGCTCAAAAGGGTGGGAGACACAATTCACCAAAGCTGCTTGGTGTTGACAAGCCGAGAAAAACCTCAAGATGTAGCATCACTAGAAGGACAAACGTTATGTGTACGTTCATTCCAATTGGGTGGTCTGAGTTCGGTAGACGGACAGGAAATTTTGAAACTCAAGGGAATTTCGGGTTCTGAATCAGAATTTAGAAAAATGGTAGAGCGTTATGCAGGGAACGCTTTAGCTTTGAAGGTAGTTGCTACAGCTATTCAAGATGTCTTTGATGGTAGTCTGACTGAATTTTTAAAAGAGGAAACAACTGTTTTTGGTGGCATTCACGACCTTTTAGAACAGCAATTTTCACGTTTGTCAGATTTAGAAAAGGACATAATGTACTGGCTGGCGATTAATCGCGAACCAGTTTCCCGCTCGGATTTGAAAGAAGACATTGTATCACCAATACCAGCAAACAGATTACTGGAATGTTTGGAGTCATTGGTAAGGCGATCGCTAATCGAGAGAAGCGAATCGGTATTCACATTACAATCTGTAGTGATGGAGTATGTTACTCAGCGATTGATAGAGCGAGTTTGCGAGGAGCTTGTCACGCTCAATCTCGATCTATTTAAATGTCATGCTCTCATGAAGGCAACGGCAAAAGACTACGTGAGGGAAATTCAAATTCGTCTTATTCTTAAACCAGTTATAGATGGGTTACTTAATGTTTTTAAAAGCAAAAAACTCGTTGAAAATCGACTAACTCAAATTCCAGCAATTGTGCGGGAAACATCTCCGCTAGAACAAAGTTATACGATAGGAAACATCCTTAATCTGCTTTGTCATCTGGAAACGGATTTAACTGGCTATGATTTTTCTCATCTAAATGTTTGGCAGGCAGACTTGCGGAATGTGAAATTACATAATGTCAGTTTTCAAAACGCCAATCTAGCTAAGTCTGTTTTTGCTGAAACTCTCGGCGGTATTCATTCTGTAGCATTTAGCCCTAGTGGAAAACTCCTGGCTACGGGAGATACTAATAATGAGATTCGCCTATATCAGGTTGCGGATGGAAAACAACTGCTTACCTGCAGGGGACACACGGGTTTTGTCTGGCCGGTTACCTTTAGTCCTGATGGTCAAGTTCTTGCCAGTGGCAGTGATGACCAAACAGTGAAACTGTGGGATGCTAGCAGTGGGCAATGCCTCGCAACCTTAAAGGGTCATAGCGGTGGTATATGGTCAGTTGCCTTCAGTCCCGATGGGGATCTACTTGCAACTAGCAGTGAGGATCAGACAGTGAAACTGTGGGATATGAGAATTGGAGAATGCTTCAAAACTCTGCGAGGACATAGTAATCGGGTCACATCAGTCGCCTTCAGTCCTCAAAGCAGTGTGGTAGCCAGTGGCAGTGATGACCAAACGATAAGGCTATGGGATACTACTAGTGGTGAATGCTTTGCAACTTTGGAGAGTGACACTGGAAATCGGTCAGTTGCCTTTAGCCCAGATGGTACTGTTTTGGCTAGTGGTTGTTATAACCAAACTGTGAAGTTATGGGATGTCAGCCGCAGTCAATGCCTTCAAATTCTGCATGGTCATCATGACTGCGTCAATTCAATTGCCTTCAGTCCCGATGGTCAGAAACTGGCAACTAGCAGCGACGATCAAACGGTGAAACTTTGGGATACTAGAACTGGTCTCTGCCTTACCACTCTTAAAGGACATAGTAGCAGGGTGCCATCAGTTGCCTTTAGTCCAGACGGAAAGATGCTAGCTAGTGGTAGTGAGGATCAAACAGTAATCCTTTGGGGTGTTAGTACCAGTGGATGGCTCAAGACTTTGCAGGGTTATTGTAATGGGATATGGTCGGTCATCTTCAACCCCAATGGTTTTGTTCTTGCTACTGGTAGTAATGACCAAAAGGTGAAACTGTGGGATGCCATAACAGGTGTCTGCATCAAAACTTTGCAGGGACATAATAATCGAGTTACATCAGTGTCCTTTAGCCCAGATGGTCAGATGCTTGCTAGTGCTAGTGAAGACCAAACAGTGAAACTGTGGGATGCCACAACAGGTCTCTGCCTCAAAACTTTACGGGGACATACTAATCGGCTCACATCAGTTGCTTTCAGCCCAAATGGTAAGATACTGGCTAGTGGATGTCAAGACCAAACAGTAAGGCTGTGGGATGTCAAAACAAGTCAGTGTTTGAGTATTTTACAGGGTCATACGCATTGGGTATGGGTAGTTGCTTTTAGTCCAGATGGTCATATGCTTGCTAGCGGCTGTCATGACAAAACAATAAGGTTATGGGATAGCAGTACCGGTCATTGCCTTAAGACTCTGTACGGTCATACTGACAGGATCTGGTCGCTAGCTTTCAGTCCTGATGGTCGCATACTAGCAAGTGGTAGCACTGACCAAACTGTGAAACTTTGGGATGTCAGTACAGGTCAGTGCCGTGAAACCTTGCAGGGACATACCAGTTCCGTATACTCACTTTTCTTTCGAGATGCTAGCACGCTGGCAAGTGGTAGTGGTGACCAGACGGTAAAACTTTGGGATATTAGTACAGCTAGCTGTGTAAGAACTTTGTTGGGACATTCCAAGTTAGTCTGGTCAGTAGCTTTTAGTCCCAACGGTCAAACTTTAGCTAGTAGCAGTGAAGATGAAACGATAAAGCTTTGGGATGTAAAGACAGGTGAGTGCTTGACAACTCTGAAAAGCTCTAGACCCTACGAAGGCATGAATATTAGTAGGGTGATTGGTTTAACTGAAGCTGAAAAAAATGCTTTGAAAGATTTAGGGGCAGTTGAATATAAAGAGGACTAATAACAATTCTCTTTATTTTATGCTGCAAGTTTGCACGGAAACATGAAATACAACAGGAAAAAACCTGTTGCTAGAATTTGTCTTTGCATAGTCAATAACTGATATCATGTCCGGATAATAGCTTACGATAAAAGCAGAAAGCGCAAGGATGAGTCATGCCGAAACGAATTAGTGTAGCTAAACATTTAAGTATTGAAGAGCTAGAAAAACGTTATCGTCAAGCTAAAAATGGCATAGAAAGCCGTCAGTATCAGATTATTGGTTAGTAGCACAAGGGAAAAAAACGGCTATATGTAGAGGAAATAACGGGCTACAGCAAAACATGGATATAAGCATTGGTAAAAAGATACAACGAATCAGGGTTGGAATACTTAGGCGATAAGGCTTCAGCCGTTAAACCTCCGGCTTATCGCAGGCAGTTAAACCAAGGTAAACAGCCTCTAGTGGATGATATGCAGCAAGCACAGTTCTGGCATGGTAAAGAGGAGTTTCCTCTGTTACAAAATTTTGCATTGCCAAGCCAAATTATAGGATGAGTTAGTTGTTATAGTATGCGATATTTATAGAGAACTTAAGCAAGGAGTTTTGGAAATATGACTAATTCAATATTAGCAAGGGATCTCCTCTTTCCATACTAAGCCAATGCTTACTGAACACATAACATCAGCTATAAGGAAGTAGGGCAAAACATCAGGTGTTACAGGCTTACACAAAGACTCTTTTGAAGATGCAACTTTAGTGGGTCTTAGGTAGCCACTAAAGAACGGCTAAAAGCCAATACGTTAGAGGATTAGCCCCTATCTGGCAGGATAGGGACGGAAGATTGTAGTTACTAAGTAAATTATGACCCAGAACAATTCCAGAATTCAAGAGGGGTTTTACCTTCTTCAGCATGAGGAATGGCTCAAAGCCTTGCGGAAACTAAAACCATCGGCTTTCATCCTAAAACACAGCAAGCGAATCCATCTGTGTGGAAAATCAGATTTGACAAAACTGGCACTAGCTCAAGCTACCTGCTCTGAATTCAATGTTACCGTGACTTTTAAAGAGGTGTAATGATGTCCCAAACGAAGAATAATAAGTCACCTCTTTTTTACCCCCTTACTTACACCGAATGGATTGAGACTGTGAAGGACTTGACTGGTGCTGAAATCAAGGTCCTTTACTACGTAAGATCGTTGGACCCTTTTGGTAATCGCGAACTTGATTATAGTGTTACCCAAATGGCTTCAGAATTAGGACTTTCTAAGGGTGCAGTTTCAAAAGCCATTAAAGTTTTAGACCAAATGAAACTTATTGATGCCGAGCTGGTAAAAGTCAAAATCCGGCTGAAGCCCAGTAAAACAAATGTTTTGGAGTTTCCAGAAGGAAATGGTGTTTCCTATAGTAAACAACAGTTTCCTATAGGAAACGACGGTTTCCTAGAGGAAACAACAGTTTCCTATAGGAAACAACAGTTTCCTATAGGAAACGATCGCTGCTCAGAACCCTTGCAGGAAGAGGATTTCAGCGCTTCTAAGATCAATATATATTATTTAGAATTCTTAGACTCTCTCTCAGAAAGCGAGCGAGCGAATTTTTTGAAGTTCTGCAAGGAAGCTGCCTCAAACCTCAGCCAATCAGTAAACGACATTGAAGCATGGCTGGCACACAAGACCAAAGCGGGGAAGAACCGTTGGGAAGTTTATTATGAAAAATTCTTAGCTAAACAAAAAATCCAAACCAAGGAGTCCAAAACCAGCTATGACAGCCAAATGAAAAAGTTTCAACAAGAAATCGAGCAGCAACGGCAGCAAGCAGAAAAAGCTTGGCAACAATCACCAGATGCTGTTGGAGTGAAACAGGAGGTAGGATATGATTGATAAATTACCTCCCCAAAGCATAGAAGCTGAAGAAGCAATCCTAGGTGGCATTTTGCTCGATCCGGAGGCACTTGCCAGAGTATGCGATCGCTTAATTACCGATGCTTTCTACATCAGCGCTCACAAAGTTATCTATCAAGCTATGCTGCGGTTGTACAATCAGGGCAAACCAACAGATTTGCTGTCAGTTGTCAACTGGCTCACCGATCATGACTTAATAAAGCAAGTTGGCGGCAGAAACAAACTAGCGACTCTTGTAGACCGTACAGTTTCAGCTGTGAACATCGATGCCTTAGCAGAACTGGTAATGGACAAATACCTGCGGCGTCAGGTGATTAAAGCAGGCAGTGAAATTGTGCAGCTTGGGTATGAAACGAGCGTTGATTTAGATTCGATCCTCAACATCTCAGAGCAGAAGGTATTTCGGCTTGCCAACCAAAAGTTTGACTCAAAAACAGAACACAACAGCACAATTACCGTCGCTGCTTACTCGGAGATAGAGTCCATTAGCCCTATCTATCGAACGGGAATTCATAAGTTGGATAAGTTAATAGTTGGGTTTGAATCCGGAACTCTTACCATACTTGCTGGCAGACCTTCAATGGGTAAAAGCTTTATCTCCTCATTCTTAGCTCTCCAGATGATACTGCTCCACAACCTACCTGTTGTTGTCTTCTCATTGGAAATGACAAAAAAGCAGTTGGAATACAGGCTGTGGAGTTTAATGAGCGTTACAACTGCCTACAAACATTTAAATCTAGTACCCCTTCCATGCGATCGCATCCGCAGACATCGTTCTCTTGATTGTCCGTTAACTGAGTTGGAGTTTGCTAGCATTGCCAAAATTAGTCGCATAGCCGCAAATTTACCGCTCTACATAAATGATTCAAGAGGAATTACAGTTTCACAGATTGCTTCCGAATGCCGACAGGTTAAGGCAAAAGAAGAAAAACTGGGGTTAGTCGTAGTTGATTATCTCCAGATGATGGCAGAAGACACTGGAGGTAACCGCAGTTACGAACTAGGAGATGTAGCCAGGGGTCTTTACAAAATGGCAGGGGAATTGGATGTTCCAGTGCTAGCACTTTCTCAAATCTCAAGAGCACCGGAAAATAGGCAAAACAAGCGCCCCATGATTAGTGACCTCAGCCAGTCGGGAATTTTAGAGATGGTGGCAGATAATATAATACTCGCTTACCGGGATGAGTACTACAATCCCGACACGGATTTGCAAGGAATCCTAGAACTCCTGGTTGCTAAGTCACGACATGGAAGCACGGGTACGGCAACAGCGTTCTTTGACAAAACCTATGGAATTATCAGGAATTTAGCTTAATTGGTCAGAAAGTTTCTATTGGTACAGAATTTGGTACAGCATGGCTCTTTATTGCAACTGATTCTTGAGATTCTTGAGAAATTTTATAGCTTATTGCAACTCTTATGGCAACTTTTTCCCTCTCCACCTTTCAATTACCAGTATATTTCGAGACATTACTGCGCTACCTTT
This sequence comes from Scytonema sp. NUACC21, assembly GCF_054684315.1. Taxonomy (NCBI): domain Bacteria; kingdom Bacillati; phylum Cyanobacteriota; class Cyanophyceae; order Nostocales; family Scytonemataceae; genus Scytonema; species Scytonema sp. NUACC21. Next base: position 63,861 of record NZ_BAAFZH010000080.1, read on the forward strand.
GGTACAGGCGTGTACCACATGACGAATAATATTTATTTTTTTTTAAGCCATAATATGGAAAGCTTTAAAAAATTTTTCTCTCAAACTCTTTTCGTTTTTCATGAGGATTTTTGGTATAGTACATCAGCAAAATGGTACAGTTGGTACCTTAAATGGTACAGCTTGACAATACAATGGTACCATTTAAAGTTTTTCTCAATAACCCTGTACCATTCTCTAAGGGACATTTGTCAAGAGGGTGCAGGAAAAGGGGATAAATCCAGCTTGGAGACTGGTTTTCTTAAGAAGGCAGCCCCGATCGAGGGCAGAGGGCATTCGGGAATCCCCATAAATAAATTTAGCTAAATCCGAAAGAAGCCCCACATCTGACCACTTCGTGGCAGTGTGGGATGAATTTTGGGGCAATCAGGTCACGTCCTCCGACCTATGTTGACCGTCGATCAACGCGGGAGTGAGGGCAGTGACCTGATTGCCAACTTCTATATTAGGGAGACGGTCAACCCAGTCTTCAACTATTTGGGTGACTGTTTTATCTTTGGAAGCTGCATACAATCGCAGTTTATTTAATCTCCTCTCTGACATCCGAACATTTAATCTAGTTGTTTTCATATTTGTTAACCCAATGTTGTCACAAAAATGCTAGCATAGGTGGAACAGAGGAGGTGAGGAAAAATGTTGCTTAACTATCAGTATCGAGTTGACCCAAATACAAATCAAAAACTTGAGTTAAATGAATGGTTGAGAACTTGTAGGTACTGGTACAACAAGCAACTAGGGGATAGATTTAATTGGTGGGAGAATAACCGGAGTCGCATTGACGCTTGTTCAATAATCAGCTGTCCATTGCCTCAACTACGAGATAAACCAGATTTATTTTCTCAAAAGAAACAACTTCCTACTCTTAAAGAAGATTTGTTCAAAGTAGGTCATTCTGGAGAGTTAATAGATTTTTCTCGCGTTCCCTCGCAAACATTGCAAGATGTCTCCAAGCGAGTAGATAAAGCTTTTTCTCGTTTTATTCAAGGAGACTGCAATGGTCGTCGTAGCGGGAAACCACGTTTTAAAAATGCGGCACGATATCGTACCATGAGGATTGAGGGACAAGCCATAACGATTGAACGAATTGAAAACAATTGGTTGTTCTTGTCAATTTCAAAGCTTGATGGTTGGATAAAGGTACGCTTACATCGACCTTTGCCTAATGGAATGCAGCTGAAAAATGCTTTATTAACCAAAAAAGCAGATGGCTGGTACATCACGATTTGCCTAGAAGATCCGAATGTACCTGTTTTTACTGCCGATGCGATAACGCCCACTTGGGATAAGACTTTGGGATTGGATGCAGTTTTGCATGAAGACGATTATTTGGCAACTTCAGAGAATACCAAGCTGCCCTCGTTAAAATCATTCCGAAAGTCTGAAAAACGATTGGCTAAAGTATCTAAGCGTAAATCTGCTCAGAAAAAAGGTAGTAAGGCAAGACGTAAGCTAGCACTCCGGGAAGCACGAGAGCATCAACGTATAGCCAGGGCTAGGATTGACCATGCATTTAAGACGGCTCATGCAGTAGTTCGGACAAATAAAAAAGTTTTTATTCATGAAGACTTAAATCTTTTAGCTTTGTCTAAACGGAACAAAGCTAAACTTGACTCTGACGGTAAATATCTTCCTAATGGTCAATCGGCTAAGTCCGGGTTAAATAAATCCTGGTTAGATGCTGCTTTTGGACAGTTTTTCAAAATCCTAGAATACATAGCTTCAAAAGCACCGGGTGTGGACAATAGCAGTAAAACCTGCATACACATCTCAATTACTCGCGTACCGTGACGAATTTATCTTCACAGATTGCGATATTCGTGAGTATTGGGATGAATTTGAATTGCTTTGGGTTGATCGCGACGTGAATGCCGCTATCAATCTCAAGCGTGTTGGGCTGGGACTGTTCCCAACAATAAAACGCCGTAAAGGGAATCCAGTAGTAGGTGACTCTACTACCAATAGTACCTCGAAGGAAGTTCTAGTAGTTCTTAGGAATACTAGAAGCCTACACTCACAGCTTGCTGGAGTGTAGGTAGTTCACTGCAATACGAGCTTTTACTCAACTAGAACTGATGCGTGCCGAAGAGTTAGTTGAAAACTGGTACGAAATTCAGAGAAATTTATCCCTTCAAGTAGCTCGTGACTTTATTTTAGAACACTTGCAACAACAGATAGGGTTAAATGCACATAGTTAATCTTCTGTCAATGCGTAAGTCCTAGTTATATTGGGTAATTGCTTCTTCTAAAGTTAGTCTCGAATGCTGACCATTTTTGGGATTGGGAAAACCTAAACTCCAGTACGATGCCTAGTGTCACTAAATGTGCTGCAATGTCACCACAATTCCACCTTGCCAAGGGTGTTTCGTTTTTACCCCGTATTCAGTCGGGCAGCGCGTTGGGCGGGTTCCCCGACTTGAAGCGCCTGCGGTCGTACACTCCCCCTACGGGTCTCCTTGCGGGAATAGCTAAAAACTTTTTCTTTTCCTCTGCACCCTACAATATGCCTCATGCCTTGCCTGGAGGGCTGTTGAACTGTTTGGGCCAATGGATAGAGGACTTGTTTTGTATTAGAACTTACAATATTGCCTTTTATCTCCGCCTTTCTTTGGTAACTTTATTATCTTTTCTTGTCAAAGTTTTTCTTTAATAGCACACTGAACTACATAAGGTCTTGATAAGCTGGTTCAGCAAAAAACCAAGCCCTTATTTTAGAAAGGTTTTATCCATTGTTATGACATAAGTCATAACTGAAACTGGAGATCGGTTCCTTAACTTTTATTGATGTTTACATTTTGTATATTGTAGCATCAAAGATTCTTTCTGTCCTTTATCTGGCATTTAACAGTGAGGAGATTTGTTGGGAAATCCTACAATCTCCACATAAGTAAAGCTGTTTGTTAACCTACATAGAACTAATTTGCTTACTATGAGCACTCAATCCCAGACCACAAAAGTAGATGCGATGAAACAATTTGACTATCTTGAAGAGGCAACTGAGTCTTTCGTTACCTTACCATCTGAGTCACTTTTGACCTACTCTTTTACTGGGGATGTCAATTCAAATCGACAGTTAGATATTATACCTGTGGAACGCAACTTGCAATCGGCAACTGATATTGAATCGATGCGTTTTGTGTCTGATGAAGTAGCGATGAAAACAGCCAAACACTCTAGGGCGAGTCGATTTAATTCTGTGAAAAGCAGCACTGTTTCTCCTAGAAAAAAGGTTGACGCTAACAGCACAACTAAAACTCAAAAGTTGTTGGATGGAGCCATAGCATATGCCTGGAGTACTATAAAATCGCACCGCAAACCACCTGTCTTAACCCGCGCAAGATGGGTATGGCGACTAGCAGGTTCTTACCATCTAGCTCACTACCATCCGCGATTGATAGAAGAAGCAGCTCAGATCTTTGCTGAAGCTAAACGTTGGAATCTGGCTCAGTGGGCTACACAGAAAGCAAGAGAGGAACGAGGTCATGACAAACTTGCCCTGCTTGATATTCAGCTAATGGGATATGATGCTGAGGCTGTTGTAAACGCACTTGTTCCTCCGGCTGCAGTATCTTTAGTAAATTATTGCACTCATAGTGTGCGAAAAGCAGATCCAATTGGTTGTGTTGGCTATGCTTATACAATGGAACGTCTAGCAATATGCAGAGGAAAGGAGTATATTCAGGCGGTAGAGGCTGTAATGCCATCAAATACTCGTGCAAATCGCTTTCTAAAAACTCACAGTAGTGTTGGTGATGATGTGAAGCACGTGGAAGAGGCGGTAGAGATGATAGGGGGGCTTACGCCTGAGGAGCGTACTCAAATCGCCACTGCTTGTTACGAAACCGCATTGCTTTGCTTTAGACCACCTCATGAGGATTACATATCAGAGGAAGAACTGCATAATGTTTTGAAACCATTAGAGCAAAAAACAATAGATAAATTCTAATTATTAATTGTCGCGGAAAAAATCGACAACCAAAACTTGTTTGAACGCTCTTAACAATTCTGGAAAAAACAAGCAATAAAAAAACCAAAATTTCCGACGGTTATAACTCTTATGAAACAAGATTTTTTGAGATGGGATTCTATCAACATTCTTCTGACAAAATGTGGCTTTCAAGCCTTGTTAGAAGTTTTAAATGATATCGAGCCTGAGTTGATGGATATCTTAAGTAAGGAATTTGAAAGCAGCGAAGTTAACAAACAAATGCAGAAATTAGATTTCAAAGTAGATAATACAAGGAATTCAAGCTTATTTTCTGAAAAGTCTAATGCATCTCAAATCTGGGAATCAGAGTTTCCTGCAGCGTAACTTTTAAGTTTATTAGTGAACAGCTTCTAACCGTGTTATCTAGGGCAATCCTTTAAAAAGCTTGCATTTAGAAGCACTTTGCTGCCCTTTTACTACAACGTTTCTGCACGAAAATATTTAGGATATTTTCCTGCAAACTTACAGTATACAGAACTTAACTTGACAATAGCCAATTTTTTGCAATAGCTGGAGAGTAACAAATGAAAACAATTCCGGGATCGTACAACGCAAGCACTATACATCGTGATTTAAATAGTGAAATCGAGCGTTTACAAGCTCAAGTTCTTATAAGTTGGCAAAAGGAAGCGGTAACTCTCGAACGGTTCGGGTTGTGTGACGGTATGTCTGTCCTTGAATTGGGAAGTGGACCTGGCTTTTTTACACAACAACTTTTGACTTGGTTACCGAATATTACTGTAACCACAGTCGAAATTGACCCACTATTGGTACGGAAATCTAGGCAATTAATGCAGGATCAATTTAGAGAACGCCTGCGCTCAGTCGAAGCCTCAGTCATGGACATGGAGTTACCGAATAACAGCTTTGATTTTGCGATCGCACGCTTGTTGTTTCAACATCTACCCGATCCAATCGGTGCAGCGAGAAAAATCTTAAACCTCCTCAAGCCTGGGGGCAAGCTGGTTATTATTGACGAGGATGCAGACATACAGTGGGCTGCATATCCAAAAATTCCAGAACTTCCATCTTTGTTAGAAAAAGACAGTCAATTACGAGCTAGCCAAGGTGGTAACGCATGCATAGGTCGTCAACTGTGGCGTATTTTACGAGAAGCAGGTTTTACGAAACTTGACTTAGAAGCAGTTGTTTTCCATAGTGATGAGATAGGTATTAAACCATTTCTGGCGCAGTTAGACTCAGATTTGCTTTCAAGTCACATTAAAGCTGGTTTTGTAACGGAACTGGAACGGCAAAATTTTATTGCTGCTTGCGAGAAGTTCTTAGGTGCTAACGATCCTCTAATAATGGGGCTTTGGCTATTGGCTTGTGGTGAAAAACCACATTAGCCGGGGTATCACGAAACAATTAGTTTTCCAGCATCCTCAGAGAAGTAGGCAAAACGAAGTAATTCGTAGTGAAACCGAGTAATTCGGTTAACTGACTTCACCATGACTCACCATAGAACTGTTTTTGACACTCCCTGCCCTAAAGGGTCAGGGATTCTACATTCCTCGTCAAAACTTGCTCTACCAGGCTCTCACCAAGTAGAGTAGAGGTTCCGACTCCTGTAGCGTTACTTTGGGACTGCCCATCCCTAGTCTGTCGTGCAAGATTTAGAATATTTATTGCTGCATTAGTGTCTCTTTGCAACTCACAGCCACAACTACATTTATGAGTGCGCGTTGACAAAGATTTTTGCACAATTGCACCGCAATCCGAACATTTTTGAGATGTCATTTTCGGATTGACAGCAACAACCGTAGTGATGAACTTTGCAGCGAAATATTCCAACCAACGGCGAAATAGACTCCAAGCCACATCGTTGATAGACTTGGCTAGACAATGATTTTTTCCCATGCCTTTCACATTCAAATCTTCATAGGCGACTAAGCTGTTAAGCTTGCATACGTTCCGCGCAATTCTCGGGAGCGTGTTCATTCCGTTGCCTATTTACTCTTAAATGTTTCCGAGCAGATCTGGCTCGCGCTAACCGTCGTTGGTTTTTACCTTTTTCCTTTTTGTAAATTTGGCGTTGAGCGTGTTTGATTGATTTTTCAGCTTTCCTGAAAAACTTAGGATTTGGTTCATGATACCCATTTGAATCGGAATAGAAATACTCTAAACCAACATCTAGACCAATCTCACCATCCCCAATTCTAGTTTCAGGCTTAACATTTATATCCAAGCAGAATTGGACGTAGAATCCATCAGCACGCTTAACAATTCTGACTCGTTTGATGGACTTAACAGAATAGGTGTGAATATCCCATTTCCCCAACAATTTGAGTTCTCCAATACCTTTGTTGTCGGTAAAGGTAATACGTCTTTTTGTTGGATGCAATGACCAACCGCTGGTTTTATATTCAACCCAACGGTTATCTTTCTGAAACTTTGGATATCCTTTTTTACCTGGTTTTTTCTTTTTGCAATTCTCGTAGAATCTAGAAATTGCTGCCCATGCTCGTTCAGTTGCTGACTGACAAGCCATTGAATTTAACTCTTCTACAAACTTGAATTCTTGACGCAGTGCTGTAGAGTAATTGTTCAATGCAACTTTATTGATATTTACTTCCCTCGCAGCATCCATCCAATAGCGAATAGCTTTGTTGCGGATGAACTGAGTAGTACGAATAGCCTCATCAATAGCTGAGTACTGCTGTCGCTTGCCCTTTACTTTGTACTCTAATACCAGCACTGCGTTATCACCTCCTTACTGAATCTATGTTAACATGAATGTAGTAACAATAGTGATACCAATGAAAAACAATTCAATTAGAATACGTTTATCTGACAGACGTTTAAACAAGTTAAGGTTATATGCCGTCGAATCTGATAAGACTATGACTCAAATTATTGAAGCGTTAATTGACAGCTTACCGGAACCACAAAAAGCAAGTGTCACTGACTCCTAAAGGACTCTCGCTGGCTTTCATCCCTTGTCTGAAGCACGTCTGTGGCTCTCGCCGTGCTCCGAACCACAGCCCTCAAGGGTTTTCAGCCTGCTTCCTTATAAAATTGACCTGTTCAAAAAACTGCTGTTTTGCTCCGAAGAACTTTTAAACGTTCAGCCTGCTGTTGTACGCGCTCGCTAATGCGATCGCACACTAACTCACAGAGGTCAAAAATCATGGGGTCGGCGATCTCGTAATAGGCACTAGTGCCCTTGGGCTGACGAGATAAAACCCCTGCCTGAGTTAACACTTTCAGATGCTTGGATAGATTTGCCTGCCCTAAGCTAGTAGCCTCAGCAATTTCCATCACATTCATTGGTCCTGACTTGAGACAGGTCAAAATCTGTAACCTGCTCACCTCTGATAAAACTTTGAAGTAGTCAGCAACCGCCACGAGAACAGCTGGATCGGTCTTGGGTGGCTTAGTTTTTGGCATGGGGAAATTTAATAGTCAGCACAATACTTGCTTAATAACTAATTAGTATTATAACTAATTGACAATTAAATTTAATAATATCGTAATTGTAACAACGGCACTATCTTGGTCTTTTCTCGTCTATATCTAGAATAACCATCTAAGAGAAATCCCGGTACTAGCGGGTAATGCTGTTCAAAGATATACGCGACTATCAAATTCTTTTTCTCACCTTGTTTCTCGCTTTGGGAATAGGGACAAGAGACTGGACATTACAAATTGAGTCAATTATAGTAGCAATTGCTACTAGTGTAACAACACAATGGCTTTTGTCACTAGTCATCAATCATTTGTCAAGTGTTAAGGGCAAAGAACACTTGATAAACCTCCGCAGTGCCCTCATTACCTCACTCGGTCTCAGCTTGCTGCTGAGGGTTGACCACTGGACGACAATGGCTTTGGCTGCAGCGAGTGCGATCGCTAGCAAATTTGTCTTTAAAATTGGCGATAAGCATTTCTTTAATCCTGCCAACTTTGGCATCATTTCTGCCTTAGTACTCACGCCTGACGCTTGGGTTTCCCCCGGACAATGGGGTGAGGACTGGTGGTACGGGCTGCTATTTGCTGGAACTGGAGGCATGATTCTCAAGCGAGTTGGTCGCTGGGACACCACAGCAGCTTTTTTGGGTGCTTATGTGGGGTTAGAAGCTATTCGCAATGTCTGGCTGGGTTGGACTTGGGATGTTTTGTGGCATCGGCTGATGAGTGGGTCGTTGCTGCTGTTTGCCCTGTTTATGGTGACCGATCCCCGCTCGATTCCCAATGCCCGAATCGGGCGTATCGTTTGGGCTGTATGCATTGCCATCTTGTCTTTTGTTTTGCGGAATTATTTTTATATTTCCACAGCAGTTTTCTGGGCGCTGTTTGTCCTTGCACCATTAACTGTCTTGATAGATATCTTTTGGTCTGCACCACGTTTTTCTTGGTTAACTCCAAAAACAGTTAGTACCTCTTCCCCACTAACCACCAACCACCAACTACTTCCATGAAACTCTATCGATGCCTCATTTCATTATTACTTGCAGTTGTAGCTGCGGTTTGCTTTGTGTCTCCTGCATGGGCTTTTTGTGGATTTTATGTTGCCAAAGCGGATGCAAAACTGTATAATAAGGCTTCCCAAGTGGCGATCGCTCGCAGTGGCGATCGTACCGTTTTGACAATGGCAAACGACTACCAAGGGGAGGTCAAAGATTTTGCAGTTGTCGTACCCGTGCCTACAGTTGTACAAAAAGACCAAGTTCGGGTGGCAATTCCCAAAACTCTCGAACGTTTGGATGCTTTTAGCGCACCGCGTTTAGTAGAGTATTTTGACTCTGACCCTTGCGCCCGAAATTACCCAGAAAGCGTTATGAATTTACCATCTGCACCTGCAGCAAGAAGTGCTGGTGGATCTAGGAGAGAACGTAGTGAAAGTTTGGGTGTGACTGTTGAAGCTCGTTTCAATGTGGGTGAGTACGACATTGTTATTCTCAGCGCCAAAGAATCCGGCGGATTAGAAACTTGGCTCAATCGTAACGGCTACAAAATCCCTAGAGGGGCAAAACAATTACTTCAGCCTTACATACGACAAAAAATGAAGTTTTTTGTTGCGAAAGTCAATCTAGATAAATTTGAGGAAACTGGTTATCAATTCCTGCGTCCGTTGCAAATCTCTTATCAATCGCCCAAATTTATGCTGCCAATTCGTTTGGGCATGATTAATGCAACGACAGAGCAAGATTTAATTGTCTATATATTATCACCAAAAGGACAAGCCGAACTGACCAATTACCGCACGGTAAAAATCCCTTCAGACGCAAACATTCCCCTGTTTGTCAAACAAGATTTCGGTAACTTCTATAAGTCCATGTTTCAAACCACATACACCCGAGAAGATAAAAAAGTCGCTTTTCTTGAGTATGCTTGGGATATGAGCAATTGCGATCCCTGTTCTGCCGATCCTCTAACCAGAGAAGAACGGGCTGCTGACGCAGCCCTGACTCCCCTTTTGTAGTAAATTTAATTATGTATAACTTAAGTTTTTGAGGGTCTTTGAGTGACGATTGAATTAACTGACTCACTGAAGAATTTACTGAAAGAAACAGCAACTCAATTGAAAGGTGCAGCTAGACGGCGTTTCCAAGCACAAACTGTAATATCTTTAGGCTACGGAGGGCAACTACTAGCTCAAAAAGAATTAGGATGGGATAGAAATACTATCCGGAAAGGAATTAAAGAATTAATTAGTGGAATTAATTGCGTAGATAATTATTCAGAAAGAGGACGTTTTAAGGCAGAAGAAAGCCTACCAAATCTCTTAGAAAATATCAAAAATTAGTGGATTCACAAAGTCAAACTGACCCAAGTTTTAAAAGTCAAAGGCTATACACCCGTTTAAGCGCTAGCGAAGTAAGAAAGCTATTAATTGAGAAATTTGGTTATAGTGATGAAGAGTTACCAACTTCAGAAACAATTCGTATAAAACTGAACGATTTGGGGTATAAGCAAAGAGCGAGTTGCGCTCATTTCAGCCTCAAAAAAAATTCCCGAAACGGACGCAATCTTTGAGCAGTTAGCTATAGTTAATCAAGAAGCTTCCGATGATCCAAGTATTTTACGCTTAAGTCTGGATGCAAAAGCCCGTGTGAACATTGGCTCATTTGACCGTGGTGGTAGAAATCGAGTACCGACGGAAACTGATGACCACGATTTTCACCCAAAAACCACCGTGACTCCTTACGGTATCTTTCTTCCGGAGCTTGGAATGCAATTATTCATGAAGAACTTCACCATCGTTGGTGGGCAAAAGAAATACCGTCACCTCATCATTCCACCAAGTATATTGAGGGGGAAAAGTTTTACGAGGTTATTTCTTGGTACGAGAAGATGAGAGGTTGGAGGGATTAAAGTATGGCATTCATCTACGAATGTAGTGGAAATTGCGGCAAAGAAGTAAAAGTATGCGTTAATCAATTTGTCTTCAACAAACAACTTGTTTGGCACGCATCGTACATTTGTCCTCATTGCGGGACTCAAAGAATTACCGATCCAGCCTTTTACAATGATCCAAACGTTAATCTTGGACCAAACTCGCCTTGGCGCGGCAATCGGCTCTTTGGTCGATTTGGTGTGATAGGCTCCCCATTCATAATGAGACAATCAGGATACTTTAGGCGAAATGGCTCATGGCAACAAGTAGGTAATCCGTAACAGCTTGATAAGCAAGTACAATTCATCTACACAATTCATGTTCAAAATGGGTTATCAAACATTTGCATGACCCATATGTATTAATTAAGGTATCCCACTCATTCCACGTATTGTGAGCATTTCCCAAAAAGAACGGTATCGTCTAGCACCAGGAATATTATTACTAAACAACCAAGCCTCCCATTCACTATTGTGCTTAACCTTAGGGTTAAGCACAATAACTTCACCATCCAACTTATCGCTAATTTGTAGAGCTGTTTGTAGGTACTCCATACGCATATCTTGTTCTAAGTTTTTTCCGTATATCAAATATTGTTCATCAGAGATGGGTGATAAATTTTTATGGCTTGCTATCCATATGTCAATCCAGTCCTGATTTTCAGTACAAAACCACTCAATTTCTTCAGTTCTACGTAACTGTAAAACCCCTGGATACCCAGACCAGCCATTTGTAACCTTTAAGAACTCTCGATAAGATAGTGGTAATTTTATACTTAAGCGAGCTTCAGCAGCAGTAATTTGTTCTTCTGATGCTCCTGGAAAACCCAACCATTCTGATTCCAGTGCTGAGTCAGAAAAGTCTACTCCTGTCCAATATATTTCCCCATATTCGTAGTTGAAAATTGCTTTTCGACTCTCCTCTTTAAGGAAAGAATACCAGTTAAAATTACTCATAATTAGCTATCTACAAATTTATGAAGTTGTCAATAGTCTAGCAGAAAGGTGTAGAGTTTAATGTTGTAAGAATTTGATGAAACCCTATTTTCAGCAATTAAAAATAGCGACCTTGAAAAACTTCAAAATACAATCATCAAAGGTGTTAATTTAGAGCAACCTGGATATGAGGAATTAACTCCTTTACAATTAGCGTTAACTCTTGGAAATCTTGAATATGAAAGTCCATACTAGATTAGCACAGTAGCCTTTCCATAGATGCATTGTCAACTTATAGAGCAGCCACCTTAGTATTTTCACGCATTCAACTTCAGTAATTATACTTGATATTAAATTTTGTAACAATTAAGACTTAAATTGGGAAAATTCAGGGGATTCATCTGTAGCTTGTATTTGCTGAAATAGCATACATTTCAGAAGAAGGTAAAACGCCTCAAATTCCTTATCTAGCTCGTTTCCAAGGCTTGATTGACCTTGCTAACTGTTGGAGTGAGGTTAATATGGCATCAAGTTGTGGAAGTTACTATCAAAACCCTTATGTCAGTGACTGTTGATACTCAACGTACAGGACGCTTTCTCAATCCTTGGGCTTATGCTGCTCTTGGTGCTTCTGTACTGGTGTTTTTCTCGTTGATGGCTGCTCCGGGTTTCAAGAAAACCCTTATTCATAAAGATGTAGCAGTTAAGGAAGAAGAGCCTTTTAAAGTCAAATCACTACAATTGTCACCTCAAGTGTTTGGTGCTTTGCGAATTGATGTGAGTGCAATAATACCCGATAACAGGTGGGTGACTTACGAGATTCAGCTTTTAGACAAACAAGGTAAGGTTTTGGCTTCCGGGCTGAAAGAAGCTTGGAAAGAATCTGGCAGTTGGTCTGAAGAAGGGGAAACAGGTACTTGGTCTGAGGACGATTTAGTCGCCGGTCTAGATGTTCGCGCCAAGAAGAACGAAGAAGTGACCATTGCCCTGGCAGTATTGGGATATGGAGAGACTAACGGCAAAGAACTTGGTGAGGCTGTGCCCTTTACAATGACTGTAGAAAATGGAGTCATCGATACACGCCCTCTTTGGTCAGGGGTCATTTTTTCTACTTTCTTCTCTGTCATGGCATTGTTTGCCACTCGCCGCATTGGCAAAAAGGCAATTTCTAAAAAAGTTAGCGATAGCGATCCAAATGGTCGTGAAACGATTGGTGGTCCCAATCGCCTCGTGCGGCTCAACCTAGATATAGAATCTGATGAAACATCGCCAGATGAATTAGAAGTTTTCTTGTCTATCAATGATGCCTATGGCGAACAGGTCTATGCTGGTTCTTTTCCCGTACAACTTGTCTTTACAAAAGAGAACGGCAGAATTAAAAAGGTTAGAGGAAACTTAGAAAAGTTTTTCATCCTCGAACAGCGGGCTTCTTACGGTTTTCACGTAGAAGTTTTGCCAGATGCACCAGTAGATAGGACATCATTGATTGTTCGCGATGGTGCTCGTACTTTATTACCTGTCGATGCGATACGTATTAGCAATCAGTGACCAGCTAACAATTAGAACAGGCTGGCATCCTCATCCATTTGCGGTTCAAAATTCCAAATCTTAGGAGACTTATGTTTGCAAAAATTTTTGCGGGAATAGCAGTAGCACTTGCTCTAATGGCGATCGCGGATAGCTACACTCAAAAGTCAGCTTTTGTGCTGCGGGAAGAAAAACAGGAAAATTATTTACCCCGCTATGGAACTCAATTATCTGGTTCTTACGACAATCGGGGAATTTGGATATACACTTCTACAACTCGGAGTTATTATGGTGATTTTCAAGGTGGGGGTCCTGGTAATGGAAAGTAAAAATATTTCCTTCAAGACCAATCATCACAATTAACAAACGGTCAACTGTACATGGAACAAGACATAGGAAGAACTCATTTCTCTGCAGGTGCGGAAAGTACTCAAGATAATAGTAGTTTTTTTAACAACAAACAACATAGATTACTGCTAGCAGCGGCTGCAATATCCTCTGCTTCTGGGCTAGCTGTAGAACTTTTGTTAGGAACTCTTGCCAGTTACTTGGTAGGTAATCAAGCCCTTGCTTACGGTATCGCTGTGGGTGGCTTTCTGGCTGCGATGGGTGCAGGTTCTTACCTCAGCCGATTTGTTGCAGCTAAAGTTGAAGGTCGCTTTCTTCAAAATCAGTTACTACTGGCTTTTGTACAGGTAGAATTAGCGATCGCACCTCTAACAGCCCTGTTACCTTTAGGGTTATTTGCCCTATTCGTGCTTGATGGTTCCATCTGGTTGGGATTGGTTCTAGTTACTATTCTCTTAGGGCTCCTATCAGGGCTGGAAGTCCCTATCTTGACACGACTTGTAGAACTATCAGAAGGAGTACGTGAAGCCTTAGCTGGAGTTTTAGCACTAGACTATCTAGGAGCACTTATAGGTTCGCTCCTTTTTCCAGTCCTTCTGTTACCCTGGTTGGGAATGTTTCCCACAGCTTTTATCCTCGGCGCATTTCCCGCTTTTATGGTCTTCGCCATTGGGCGGACTTTTCCCCAACTGCGGCGCTGGGGTTACCTGGGGCTAATGGTTGGTGTCCTGCTTTGTACCTTGGCACCAATTGCCGTGCCTATTAGTAACAACCTAGAAAATAACTTATATAAAGCACCAATTATTAAGCGTGTTCAAACACCATATCAACGTATAGTTCTGACAAGACAGGGACAAGACGTGCGGTTGTTCCTCAACGGTGATTTGCAATTTTCTACACTAGATGAATATCGCTATCACGAAGCACTCGTACATCCAGCAATGAGTGCAACTCCCAACAGGAAACGGGTACTTGTGTTGGGGGCTGGAGATGGTATGGCAGTACGGGAAGTGTTAAAGTGGCGAGAGGTCGAGCACGTGGTGCTGATTGAACTCGATCCAACAGTGGTGAAGCTAGCTAGTCGTCATCCGCAACTTGTACAGGTTAATAACAAGGCTTTGACTGACCCCCGTGTTGAAGTCATCAACGCCGATGCTTTTACAAAAGCCCCAGCCTTGGATGAAACCTTTGATGTCATTATTGCTGACTTTCCCGACCCAGACCAAGAAACTCTTGCCAAACTGTATTCTGATGGTTTTTATCGGCGTTTGTTAGGACGGCTTGCAGACACTGGTGTGTTAGTTACCCAAGCATCTAGCCCGTTTTTTGCCCCCAAAGTTATCGGTTGTGTTGCTGTCACCCTAGCTCAAACTGGGTTACCAGTACATCCCTACGTGGTAGACGTCCCCAGCTTTGGTCCTTGGGGTTTTGTTATGGCTTCGCGTAATTCATTTGAACCAGATAAATTGCAACTTCCCGTGTCTACACGTTTCCTCTCTCCTGAAATTTTGCACCACTTATTTGAACTGCCAAAAGATGTGCAACTTGGAGGTGTGGAACCCAACCGTCTTTCTCACCCCGTAATTGTCCGTTATCAATTGGACTCTCGTTGGGTGTCGTATTAAGAAGGTTAATGGTTAGTGGTTGGTGGTTGGTAGTTGGTGGTTGGTAGTTGGTAGTTGCTAGTTGGTGGTTAGTTGTCAATTTTTCTACTAACTACTATCCACTAACTACTAACTCCTAACTCCTAACTCCTAAGTTAAAAGAGGTTTATCGTGATATTGATTTGGTTTGGAATTATTCTTATTGGAACCGTAGGTGTTGTGTTGTTCGTACTTCAACAACAAGGAAAAATATTTACTGGTAGTCACCGTCAGGAACTACCATCCCTACATCGCACGGTATTTAATTTACAAATTGGCGATATCGTGCAATATATGGGTACCGACTGGGTTGTTGAAGGACATCTCACTTACAATGTCAAGGATTTTACCTGGTCTGAGTACATGTTACAAGATGGCGATCGCATTAACTGGCTTTCTGTAGAGGAAGACGATCTCGTGGAGGTTGCACTGCTAGAACCCACCAATCAACTGGACATTAGCGAAACACCACCAAAGCAGTTAAATTTTGCAGGCGAGACTTTTCGACGTGTTGACTCCGGTACAGCTAGGATGACTCGCAAAGGAACAATCAAAAAACCGACTGCTTCCCGTTGTAAATATTTCGACTACCAAGGTTCTAACAATCGCGTGCTTTCTATAGAGATTTGGGATGGGGAAGTGGAAGTGACTGTTGGAGAACTCATAAATCCTAAGTCCCTGCTGATTTTACCGGGTGATGGGAAGAGGGTTTACGAAATTTAATAACTACGAGTCGCCGTCGGTAACGGGCGTGTTGATAATTATGGCTCTGACTTTTGACAAAGATACTTACGGAAAGCTCTTGGCTGAGTTTCAACCTAAGGTAATCACATCAGAAGAAGAATATGAGTTTGCTTTGGAAGCAACTGAAAAGTTAATGAGTTGGAAAAATCGCTCTCCAGAACAAACTGCTATATTACAGCTTTTGGTTACTCTAATTGAGGAGTATGAAAACAAAAATTATCCAATGGGAGAGACATCTCCTTATGAAATTCTTCAGCATTTGATGGAAGCACGAGAAATCAAACAATCTGACTTAGTTGGAATTCTTGGTTCTAAAGGAGTTGTGTCAGAAGTTGTTAATGGGAAAAGAGGAATAAGCAAAGCTCAAGCAAAGATACTAGGACAGTTTTTCCATGTCTCGCCAGAGCTGTTTATTTACTAAAAGGAGAGAGGCTTTGATTTCTCCCCCTTCCCTTGTAGGGAAAGGGGCAGGGGGGTTAGGTTTTGGGTTAGGTTTATAACACTCTTGTGGTAATACGACCATCTCATGTAATTAGAGACGTGAATATTCACGTCTCTACTTTTGACTACAGTACCAAAGAGTCAGGTTTCGTCTCAATCAACTGTGACAATTCTTGCAAGAATGCAGCAGCATGAGCGCCGTAGATAATCCGGTGGTCACAGGTAATGTTCACCTGCATTTGTTGTTTGACACCAAACAGACCTTCAGATGTGGCGACTACTTGCGGACGAGATGCCCCAATTGCCAGAATTGAACCTTGTCCGGGGGGCAAAATCGCGTCAAATTTGTCTACACCAAACATCCCCAAGTTAGATACAGTAAAGGTGCCGGTGTTGTACTCCTCGGGTTGCAATTGTTTTGCTCTGGCACGCTCTACCAAAGATTTCCAATTGCGCGATAGAGAATAAATATCTACCATGTCTGCATTTTGCAACACTGGTGTAATCAATCCTCCATCACCCATAGCAACTGCCACAGCGATGTTAATGCTAGAGTGGTTTACAATGCCCTGTTCCGAGTAGCTAGCATTAAGTAGTGGGTGTTTTTGTAATGTCACAGCCACAGCTTTTGCCAGTAGGGCTGTCATCGTTACGCCTTTAGACTTAATTTGTTTGTATAGCTTGTCGAGTGCATCAGTGGTGATTGTATAACCAACGCGGAACACCGGCACGGAAAGGCTGGCTTCCATATTCCGCACCACAGCTTTTTGCAAAGTGGTCAAAGGAGTTATCTGACCCGGAACCGCAGCCACAACTGGCACAGGCGCTGGTGTTGGTGCGGTTCTTGTTGGTGCTGGTGTAACTGGGGTGGGTGCTGGTACTGATGGAGTCGCTACTACAGGGGTAACTGTGGTAGGTTGTTTACTGGATTTTCCAGCAGCTGCTTCCACATCCTCAGCCACAATGCGACCGTGGGGACCACTGCCAGAAATATTGCTCAAATCAACTTTCAGTTCCTTCGCTAATTTACGAGCGCGAGGTGAGACGACAATCCGCCCATTCTGACGGGAAGGGCTACCATTTTGATATTCAGTTGTGGATGCTGCAACTGTGGTTACATCTGCTGTTTGGTTGCTAGAAATGCTCGCAGTGACTGTTTCCTTGCTTTGGGTGCCAGAGGCTTGAGCTTGAGCAATGACAGTTTCGATTTCAGCTTCGGTTTCTGCTAACAAGGCAATTGCCGCCCCTACGGGAGCAGCATCACCAGCTTGCACTATGATATGTGCCAGATATCCTTCATAAAAGGATTCTACATCCATATCAGCCTTATCTGACTCGACAACCACCACTGTTTCGCCTTTTTCCACTTTATCACCTGGTGATTTTACCCAAGAGACGATTTTTCCCTCGGTCATCGTGGAACTAAGCGCCGGCATGAATACTTCGTAAATGCTCATAGTGAGGTTTGGCGAGTTGATACTTATTGTTGAATACTTATTACAGCTATTGCCAGATCGAATTGTATCTTGACCTCGGACGTGAGGAACTATATTAAGACCATTATGTCTATTAATTTGTATTTCTTATCACTGAAGAGTCAAAATCTGAAGATCCACTTCAGTAGCTAGACGAAGGATCGTGGCACCTCAATCTAAAATTCAAGATTGACCGATCGCTTGTTTGTATCCACCTTTAACTTTTATGTCGGCAAAGTTGAAATTGTTGTTAATTGTGCTTACTAGTATCTTTGCCACTGCTGCTACTGGAATTTATATGACCCAACGTCAGCCATCAGCAGCGGCTCCTCAGATGAACAATGGGCAACCACAGCTGTTTTTTACAGCGAACCCCCAAGAGGAGATGCTAGCAAACCCCGAACGAGCCAAGTATCAATCAATACCGTTGGACAGCATCGCTTCTCCCCTGCAAGGTAGTGACCCCGCAGACCTCGCTCTCAATGTCTTGGAAGGGGACACTGAGTTACGCAGAGGACTTAGAAAGGTAGAAGTTTCTTACCCTCAACCCAACCAAGCACTAGTGACGATCGCCCAAACAAGTCAAGGTAGTGCTTCGGTCAAGACTATGAAGTACCGCGTTGAACTGACTACCTTCGGGCGATCGCTTTTTGTAAGTTCACCCCGTGTCTGGCAAATCGTTTGGGCTGGTTCCCAGGAAAAATGCATTCCTGGGAGTAGCCACAAACAACCCTCGAAGCAAAACTGTCAGTAGTCATTTGTCATTGTCTGTAAAACAAAGGACAAAGGACAGCAGACAAATTTAAATATCACCGCGAATTTCTTCGACAATGCCGTCACGTAACACGATTTCCACTTGCAATTTGCTAATCAGGTTATCACCAGGTTCCACACGGAAAAAACCTTCCATTTGGAATTGGTTGACTTCCTGGTCCAGTTCTAAAAATTGCACTTGCTGGAGATTTTGCAGGCTTTGATTTTTCTGCTCTAGCAGCTCGCTCTTCTTTTGGTTGACCTGACCTTGGATATTATCAATTTGTTGCAGTGTCTGGGGACCTGGGGGTTGTAGACTCTGCTTTTGAATTTCTGCGACTGCCCTTTGTCCTTGAACGTCCAACTGTTGCAACTGCTGGTCAATTTGATTGATTTGAGTTTGCAGTTGCTGCTGAACCTCGTCTTTCCAAAGGGGAGTCACGATGGCTTTTACGTTAATAACGCGTTTTAGAAGCAATTGAGGTTTGGAGACATCCATAAATGTTGCACGTTCACTCTGTCATTTTTAGTTGGAATTATCAGGCAAACATCCCGTTAATAATATCGCGATAGCGTTCCATCACGACGTGTCGCTTAGTTTTTAGTGTTTGCGTCATCATGCCATTTTCAATAGAAAACGGCTCTAGAATCAGCTTGAATGGACCAATGCGGTCATCTGGTCTATAGCCAGGACGGTTTTGCACTTCCCGATTCAATTCTCGCCGAAATAAATCCTGAACTATTTTACTCTCTAGATTTACTTCCGTCTTAGATACAGAATTTTGAGTTGTACTGTTTTCCTTGGCGAGTTCATTCGGTAAACGTAGATGCAGATTCTCAAGGTTAGCCCACTTTTCCAGGGCTTCCAAATTTGGCACAATCAACGCGCCGAGACTGCGTTGGTCTTGCCCAACCAGCATAATCTGATCTATGTAGGGCGATCGCAAGCACGCATCTTCTATCGGTTGCGGCTCGATATTTTCTCCATTTGTTAATACAATAGTATCTTTTGCCCGTCCGGTGAGTACCAAGTCATTTTGTGGTGTTATCCACCCCAAATCCCCACTATCAAACCAACCTTCAGCGTCAATTGCCTTTGCAGTGGCTTCGGGATTTTGGTAATACCCTTCCATCACTTGTGGTCCCCGCAACATCACCAACCCTCTTGCACCTCTAGGTAATGGCTTGCGAGTTTCTGGATCGACTATTTTTGCTTCTGTTCCCGGTATTGGCAACCCAGCAGAACCGCGTAAATTACTCCAGGGACGACGCGCATGGGTGACAGGAGCAGTTTCCGTCAAGCCATAACCTACCAAAATTTCCACACCGATAATCTCAAAAAAGTCATCAATATGCTTCGGAAGCGCACCACCGCCGCTAATCATCTGCTTGACATGACCTCCCGTTGCTTCCCGGACTTTGGAATAAACGATACGTTCACCCAATGCATGAAGGGGAAACAAGGCTATTGCTTGGGCGTTAGCTGCTAGTTGCTCAAATATGGAGGGGTTCAAATTTTCCAAATCCAGCCCTCGGGCAATTCGCCGTGCTTTAATATATTTCTCGCTCATTCCAAAAAAGAACTTAATCAGGCGTTGCTTGTTCTCTGGTTGTTCGCGAAACTGTTTTTGCACCGCTTCATAAATTGATTCCCACAACCGAGGTACGCCTATCATGTAGCGGGGTTGAAATTTTTTTAAATCCCCTTTGACAGACCGGAGGTTTGTATAAACTTGAGTGCAACCTTGAGAAAGTAAAAAGTACTCACCACTGCGTTCGTAACTGTGCCAAGTAGGTAAAATGCTCAGTACACTGTCTCCCGGTTGTGGTTGCACGACTGACCTCAGCACTAAAACTTGATGTAGCAAATTACCGTGAGTCAGCATCACCCCTTTGGGTTTACCTGTAGTTCCTGAGGTGTAAATTAAAGTCGCCAGAGTTTCCCTAGTTTGCTTTGTTGGCGTCAGGGTGTGCTTTGACCCAATTTCCATCAATTGGGAAAAGTTAAGTATTTTCAGGTTTGTGTCTGTTGGTGGTGTTTCCTCTGTAAGTAAAACGACCAGTTGAATTGGCAAATCCTGAATTCGGTCTCGGAGTTTATTGAATGTTTTGACATCTTCGGCAACTAGGGCTATACTACCACTATTGGTCAAAATGTATACAATTTCTTCCCGTTCTGCCTGGGAACTACGCACTGCATTTACAGCCCCAGCAGCCATGATACCTTGGTCTGCAATTAACCACTGAGGACAATTATCTGCTATTAGGGACACGCGATCGCCTGCTTTCACCCCCAACGCTTGCAACCCAGATGCAAAACGTTGGATTTGTTGTGATAGTTGAGTGTAAGTAAACACTTGTTCTGGTTTAGCGTGGGGATTGCGGAGGGCAACAATATCACCAAATTGCTTTGCTGCTAAGGGCCAAATTTCTGGTATTGATTCTACGTTGAAATAATCTGCTACAGCCTTTAATTCCTGACGTTCTTTCTCAGTAATGTTAGATAGGAAACAAGAGTTATCGTATTTTTTTGACATAGCACATCACCCATAACAAATTTGTAGTACTTACAGCATATTCCGATACTTGCCTTAAGTTGCCTACTTTTAGGGACACATTCACTTCTGTCTATTGCAAACAGGTTATAGATTTAAAAGATATAATATATTGAATTTTTTATAGTTATTTTAAGAAATTTAAAGAACAAGCAAAGTAAAGATATATAATGTTTTGTAACATAAAGTGTGTTTTTAACAGCGATCGGCTAGCGAAATGCAGAACCTGACATCTTGCAAGTTCAGAAGTCCGAGGATAGTGGGGCAGAGCCCTACCTCAGAAATAATAAGGAATAACTCTCCATTTTAAATAGGGGTATTTCAAGAATTTAGCAACCTACTTCATACTGAAATTAGACTAGATTCTTTCTATGGTTATATTCAAAAATACTTATATTAAATTAGTCTTATAGAGACCAAAAGAAATTCAAATTATTATTTTGCCTCATGCAGAGCAATTGTGCTTCACAATAAGAAATTATGCGTCACTAACAAAAAGGAGAGATGACCGATGAGCTTAATGGATGGTTTACTCCTAACACTTATCAATACAGTAGCCTGCATCGCTTTTCCCAAGCTACTGTCTTTGATTACGGCTCCCAAAGCAAAAGCTACTGTATCAACTCAGACTAAATTAGCTGCAAATAAAACAGGTTCCCAAGTACCCAGTCTGTCTTAAATCTTCCGCTTAAAGGAAATACAGATGCAGCAAGGGCAAATCTCTTTGAATTGTAAAGGTTACCTCATGGCTGCTAATAGCTAATTGCCTACCTTACCCAGCCGGAAAGCAATAAGCCATTAGCAGCCAAATTGTCTTTTCATAAACCATCTAAACTTCCTATCAATAGAATAAATTTTTATTTACGTATTATTTACGTAGGTTGGGTTGAGGAACGAAACCCAACATCAGACACGGTAGTAGGGTAGGCACTGCCAGCCAGGCATCGCCGAACAACATGCCGTTACCCTTGCTGCCGGACTTGCTTGTGAAGGTATGCGACCTGTTGCTACCATCTATTCCACCTTCTTGCAACGTGCTTATGACCAGATCGCTCATGATGTCTGCATTCAAAACTTGCCTGTCTTCTTCTGTCTGGATAGAGCTGGAATCGTCGGTGCTGATGGTCCCACCCATCAGGGAATGTACGACATAGCATATCTGCGTTGTCTTCCCAACATGGTTTTGATGGCTCCTAAAGATGAAGCAGAACTTCAGCAAATGCTTGTCACTGGCATAAAACACACAGATGGGCCAATCGCCATGCGGTATCCGCGAGGTAATGGCTACGGTGTTCCCTTGATGGAAGAAGGGTGGGAACCTCTGCCTATTGGGAAAGGCGAAATCCTGCGGTACGGTTACGACGTCCTGATGATTGGTTTTGGCTCAATGGTTTACCCAGCTTTGCAAGCAGCTGAGATTTTGAGCGAGTACGGCATTGAAGCAACTGTGATAAATGCCCGTTTTGCTAAGCCTCTGGATACTGATTTGATTGTGCCTCTAGCCAAGCAAATTGGTCGTGTCGTTACCTTAGAAGAGGGCTGCTTAATAGGGGGCTTTGGAGCGGCTGTTACAGAAGCATTGTCAGATCGTGGCGTATTGGTGCCAGTAAAGCGGATTGGAGTGCCCGATGAATTGGTTGAACACGCAACTCCGGAGGAATCTAAGGCACAATTAGGCTTAACAGGTCCGCAAATTGCCGAGCAAATACAAGGCGCTTTTACCTTTCCATTGCAAACAAGGCTTGTCGCTTAATCATCCTGTTTTCAAAAGGTAGGGGTAGAAGGGGAGCAGGAAACAATCCCCTCTTGATTGCCACTTAGAGAATTTTGGTTCACTTAAAGTATTCCGAGCGCAAATTTTTCTTTCTGCAATGCGATCGCATTCAGGGGCACTTTTCTTAATCCTTTTTACCCCTTTGTTTGGTGAATTCTAATAAAGCAACAAGTTCAAATTTTCTGAGAGGCAAATATTCTTTCTTGTTTTTTGCATGTTCCTTAAAACTAAACTTTGATACACAAGGGCAATAACCTATGTATACTATTCCATCTCCTGCTACTCACGATACGAACAACACTTTGAATGTCCCTTCTTATCAGTTTTCCACTGATACCACTATCCAACGTCGTAAAACCCGTCCTGTTCGTGTTGGTCATGCCACTATTGGCGGTGGTTATCCTGTAGTGGTACAATCCATGATTAATGAGGACACTTTGGATGTAGAAGCCTCAGTCGCTGCTATTATTCGCCTTCACAAAGTTGGCTGTGAAATTGTCCGTGTTACCGTTCCCAGTCTGGCTCATGCAAAAGCATTGGCTGAAATTAAACAGAAATTAGCCGAAACTTACTTGCCCGTGCCACTGGTGGCTGATGTGCATCATAATGGTTTGAAAATTGCTTTGGAAGTGGCAAAGCACGTTGATAGCGTGCGGATTAATCCGGGTTTGTATGTATTTGAAAAGCCAAAACCCGACAGAACCCACTACACCCAAGCCGAGTTTGACGAAATTGGTAAAAAAATTCGTGAAACCCTCGAACCCCTCGTGGTTTCTCTGCGAGATCAGGGCAAAGCAATGCGGATTGGTGTTAACCACGGTTCTCTTGCCGAGCGGATGCTTTTTACATATGGCGATACTCCAGAGGGTATGGTAGAATCTGCTCTAGAATTCATACGTATTTGTGAATCTTTAGACTTCCGCAACCTAGTCATCTCTCTCAAGGCGTCACGGGTGCCAGTGATGCTAGCTGCCTATCGCTTAATGGCACAGCGCATGGATGAGCTGGGTATGGATTATCCCCTACACTTAGGTGTAACTGAAGCCGGTGATGGCGAATACGGACGTATCAAGTCCACAGCCGGGATTGCCACACTCCTTGCAGAAGGAATTGGGGATACGATTCGGGTATCGCTTACGGAAGCACCAGAAAAAGAAATTCCCGTGTGCTACAGCATTCTGCAAGCACTGGGTTTAAGGAAAACGATGGTGGAGTATGTTGCTTGCCCTTCCTGCGGTCGTACTTTGTTTAATTTAGAAGAAGTGCTGCATAAAGTGCGGGAAGCAACCAAGCACCTTACTGGTTTAGATATTGCCGTCATGGGGTGCATTGTTAACGGACCAGGAGAAATGGCAGATGCTGATTACGGTTATGTTGGTAAGCAGCCCGGTTATATCTCTTTGTATCGCGGCAAAGAAGAAATCAAAAAAGTGCCTGAGTCTCAAGGTGTCGAAGAGTTGATTAACCTGATTAAGGCAGATGGGCGTTGGGTCGATCCTTAAGTCAGATTGCTTGAGAGTTCCTATAAGCCAGCTTTTTTAATGACACATAAACATTATAATCTTAAGGGCAAGTGTTAAATGAGTACTAAAGTCTTTGAACCGTCATTTCAGCATTCCGAACAAGAAGAGCGCCAAAAATTCGCTTGTGAAACCAAAGTGGTAAACACCTGGAAGCAACCATTACATTTGGTTAAGGCTAACACCAGTTTTACAGAAACTGTCTTTGACTTGTCAAGCTATTTATCAGAACGGAAAGCCCTAGTTGAAGCAGCGCTCGATCGCTCGATTTCTGTGGTTTATCCAGAAAAAATCTATGAGTCGATGCGGTATTCCCTGCTGGCTGGGGGAAAACGCTTACGCCCAATTCTCTGTCTCGCCAGTTGTGAGTTATGTGGAGGCACAGTAGAGATGGCTATGCCTACTGCCTGTGCCCTGGAAATGATTCACACCATGTCTCTCATTCATGATGACCTGCCTGCAATGGATAACGATGACTATCGGAGAGGTAAGCTGACGAACCATAAGGTTTATGGCGAAGAAATTGCTATTTTGGCAGGTGATGCGCTTTTAGCCTATGCTTTTGAGTTTATTGTGAAAAAGACAGAAAAAGTTCCGGCTGAGAGGTTGTTGCAAATAGTTGCCAAGTTAGGCCATGCGATTGCAGCAACGGGTTTAGTCGGTGGTCAAGTTGCCGATCTTGAATCTGAGGGATCGCAGAATATTAATGTAGAAACCATCAATTTTATTCATTATCACAAAACCGGGACTTTGTTAAATGCTTCAGTTACCTCAGGAGCGCTTTTAGCGGGAGGCAATGATGAAGTTTTGCAACGGCTTTCTAGTTATGCTCGCAATATTGGTCTAGCCTTTCAAATAGTTGATGATGTGCTTGACATTACTGCAACTAAGGAAGATTTAGGTAAAACTGTTGGCAAAGATGAAAAGGCGCAGAAAGCAACTTATCCCAGTTTATGGGGTATTGAAGAATCCAGAAACAAGGCAAAAAAATTAGTTGAAGCAGCAAAGGCTGAACTGGCTCCTTTTGGGGAGAGAGCTATCCCTTTAATAGCAATAGCTGATTTCATCACAGATCGAACTTACTAGGCATACTTGACAGAAAGTTTGCGTTGTGCGTTCGCTAACTTTTTTAATGCCAAACAGGTAGCATAAATAGCGGGATAAGCAGGATAAAATCTACAAAATCCCCTTAGCATCTAAATGTCCCACAAGTCATCCAAGTAGGAAGTAGCTAGCCAGAGAAGTAATTAAATGTGGTATGGAAAAAATTTTTCCGCCGTAATGTGGGACATTTTTTAAAAAGTTTTAGAACACAATACATGAGATGAAGTATCCAAAGGGAACAAATGAACACCAAATTTGAAATAGTCAAAAAACCAGAGTTAGCTCAACTGGAAATGGAAGTCGATAGAGGGGTAATAAATTTTCCTGCCAGTTGGTACGTTGCTATGCCCTCTAAAGCTTTGGGTAACAAGCCAAAAGCGATAGAGTTATTTGGTCTGCCTTTAGTTGCCTGGCGAGATCAAAGGGGTTACCCAGCAATCATGCAGCGTTATTGTTCACACATGGGTGCTAGTCTGGCGATTGGTAAAGTGGTAAACGGTTGTATTCAATGTCCTTTCCATCACTGGCACTTTGATAGCTCTGGGCAATGTGTTTTCATACCAGAAGTAGACACAATTCCCCCAAAGGCTCGTCAGGCTAACTATCCCACCGTTGAAAGATATGGCTATATTTGGGTATGGTATGGCTCTGAGACTCCTATGTTCCCTTTGCCCGAGTTTCCTGCAGCTGAAGACGAGAAACATAACTATATGCCTTTCCGTTTTGCAGACTTAACCAAAACAACGGTGCGACACGTGATTGAAAACGGGTTTGACAACTATCATATTGTTACAGTACACGATATGAAAGTTGCCGATCCCATAAAGTTCACTCTGCTTACTGACCAGTATCCAGCAGAACTGATTGAACCACCTATTCAAAAAGAAGCCAGGTTTTTAGCCAAAGTTGAATGCCCAATCCATGCTTTAGATCCAACTGCTCGGGCGCTTGGGTTTAATGCTAAAAACTTTACGATACTGTTAGATAGTTGGCCTGCAGGAATGAGGGTTACGGCCTTCGTAGATAGTAAAGAAGTGTATAAGTTGTTGGTAGGAATGACTCCGATTGCTGAAAAAAAATCAATCCAGCACATCTTGGTCATGGTAAAGAAAACTGGCAATTTCTGGCTGGACATATTTCATTATGTTGTTTTTAGTTTACAAAACAGACTTGGTACAAAGGATGATATGCCGATCTATGACAACTCAAATCAAAACTTTGGAGTGGCTTACGTCAAGAACGATCTAGGAGTCTTAAAGTTTAGAGAATTCTATCAAAGATGGGTTGACAAAGTTGAGCGAAGATGATATGTACGGCGATTTCAGTAGTTCGTTTGTCATATTGTTTGACAGTCCAAAGGTGTCACTTAGCTGATTGTTTCTTTCAAAGCTAAAAGCCAATTGTACTTGCACTTATAACATGGGGAATGATAAATGGATACAAAAGCCTTTAAACGCTCACTTCATAGTTCTAAGGGCTACTATCGCAAAGGATTTGGGCGTGAAGCAGAAGTGACGGAAATGCTGTATTCTAAGTATCAGAGCGGTTTAATTCAGCAGATCCGAGAAAACGGCTACATATTGAAACAGGGCAACGTAACAATTCGGCTGGCAGAAGCATTTGGATTTTGCTGGGGGGTGGAGAGGGCAATAGCCCTAGCCTATGAAACACGTCAGCAGTTTCCCACAGAACGCATTTGGATTACCAACGAAATCATTCACAACCCCTCGGTTAATCAAAATCTGAGGGAAATGCAAATTGAATTTATCCCGATTAATGAGCACAAACAAAAGGATTTTTCTGTCGTTGCAAGGGAAGATGTGGTAATTTTGCCCGCTTTTGGAGCCAGCGTTCAGGAAATGCAGTTATTAAACAAAAAAGGCTGCAAAATTATGGATACAACTTGCCCGTGGGTTTCCAAAGTATGGAATAGCGTAGAAAAGCACAAGAAACGAAATTATACTTCAATCATCCACGGAAAGTACAACCATGAAGAGACTATAGCCACCAATTCATTTGCAAACAAGTATTTGGTAGTTTTGAATTTGGCAGAAGCTGAGTACGTTTGCAATTATATCCTCAATGGTGGAGACCGTGAAGAATTTTTAGCCAAATTTGCTCATGCCTATTCTCTTGGGTTTGATCCAGACATAGATTTAGAAAGGGTTGGTATTGCCAATCAAACTACTATGCTAAAGGGTGAAACCGAGCAAATTGGTAAGCTTTTTGAGCGCACTCTCATGCGTAAGTATGGTCCTGCCCAAATCAACGATCGTTTTCTCAGCTTCAACACAATCTGCGATGCCACTCAAGAACGTCAGGATGCGATGTTTAAGCTTGTAAAAGAAAAGCTGGATCTGATGGTAGTTGTTGGTGGATTTAACTCTTCTAACACAACTCACTTGTCCGAAATTTCTAGCGCTCGCGGGATTCCCTCCTACCACATTGACAGTGCAGAGCGTTTGGGACCGGGTAACCGCATTCAACACAAAAAGTTGCATCAAGACATAGAAGTGCTTGAAGATTGGTTACCGACAGGCCCAATTGTTGTAGGAATTACTTCTGGAGCTTCAACACCGGACAAAGTCGTTTCTGATGTGATTGAAAAGATTTTTGCCATCAAAGCGGCTATGACGTGTGAAATTAAGGAGAGTTCTGGAATTCAGCTAGATTTGATACAACTAAGAGGCTTGGTAACTCAGTAATTTTGTGTAGGAGCTTGTGCGGTGAATACTCTACCTGCCCACCGCACGACCTCTTCACCCATTAACAACACAGTTATCACAACTATAACAAGACAAACTTATGCGCTCTTACTCTTTGATTGCATCAGCAAAAATCAATTTGTATTTGGAAATTATTCGCGATCGCCCAGATGGATACCACGATCTGTTAATGGTACTCCAAAGCATTGACCTGGCAGATCGCATTGACCTGCGCCCTATTGGAACTGATACTTTCCACATATATTGCGACCATCCAGAGG
This sequence comes from Scytonema sp. NUACC21, assembly GCF_054684315.1. Lineage (NCBI taxonomy): Bacteria > Bacillati > Cyanobacteriota > Cyanophyceae > Nostocales > Scytonemataceae > Scytonema > Scytonema sp. NUACC21. Next base: position 92,027 of record NZ_BAAFZH010000080.1, read on the forward strand.
TGCCTCAAGACTATCGTAACCTTGCTTATAAAGCAGCAGCACTCATGGCAAAGCACTTTCCGAGCGCTTTTGCCAAATATGGCGGTGTTGATATTAAAATTCACAAGCGGATTCCCGTTGGAGCGGGGCTCGCTGGGGGTTCTACAAATGCTGCGGCAGTTTTAGTCGGGCTAAATTTGATGTGGAATCTGGGATTGCACCAAAAACAATTGCAATACTTGGGGTCTTTACTCGGATCGGATATCCCCTTCTGTATTGCTGGTGGTACAATGTTGGCAACAGGACGGGGCGAATTCCTCACTCCTTTGCCCGCAGTAGATAATTTTTATGTAGTGTTGGCAAAGTACCGCAGTCTCTCGGTTTCAACAGCTTGGGCTTACCAGACATACCGTCATCAATACCTGTGTTCCAATGTGTCTAATGCTTCTACAGTAGGAGATCGAGAGGAACAAGCATACGCAGGACAACTAGTGTCTGCTATCACCTGTCAGAATGAGAAGCAAATTTATCAATTGCTCCACAATGATTTGGAACGGGTCGTACTGCCAACATATCCTCAAGTGCAGCAACTGCGAGAGGAATTCCAACGCTTGGGATGCCCTGGAATCATGTCGGGTTCTGGTCCAACCGTGTTTGCTTTAACAAAATCTCAAGCTGAAGCGCAGCGAGTTCTTGAAGCTATGAGAGATGCTATTCCTGACCCCGATTTAGATCTATGGGTTTCGCAATTTACAAATGCCAGTATTCGTGTTTTATCTTTTGACAACTGAGCACTAAGCTTTAAATTTTCACTTTTGAGGCGGAGAACATATGGTTAGGGTAATTGCGATTGTTGGTATGCCCGGTTCGGGAAAGAGTGTGGTAGCTAAATATTTCAAAAATCATGGCTTTCCTATCATTCGTTTCGGGGAAATTATTATCAGAGAAGTAGAGAAACGTGGTTTGGCTATCACACCACAAAACGAGCAAATTGTCAGGGAAGAAATTCGCCAAAAATATGGTATGGATGTATGTAGCAAATTGTCCTTACCAATTATTAAATCAACGTTATTGGAGAATGAATTAGTTGTAATTGATGGTTTATATAGCTTTAGTGAGTATAAAACTCTTAAAAAAGAGTTTCAAGATGAATTGCTGACTTTAGCAATTTTCACTCCCAAGGCTCTTAGGTATGAACGGCTCACTTTCAGACAGGAAAGACCTTTGACAATTGCAGAAGCAGAGAAAAGAGATTTCATGGAAATTGAAAGAATTGAAAAAGGAGGGCCAATTGCTATAGCAGATGTAACTCTCATTAATGATGAAAACCAGTATGTATTATATAGAAAACTAGAAGCATTACTGGCTGAAATCTTACCAAAAGTTCCTTCTCTTACAGCAGCTAGGTGATAAAGATTAGGAGTTGTGGTGTGAATTTTTAAAGGCAGAGGGGAACACTAAAAAAATATGAAACTGCAACTAAAAAATAATATTATGTTGCAGTTCATAAAAAAAGCAAAGGTTAAATTTGGTTAGAAATACGCATCAATTATTGCATTTGGAATTCGATTATTATGAAAGCAATATCTCTCCTTGGCTCAACAGGCTCTATCGGTATCCAAACTCTCGATATTGTTAGCCAGTGCCCGAATGAGTTTCGGATTGTGGGGTTAGCAGCTCTGCGAAGTGTAGACTTGCTGGCTCAACAGATCCGTGAGTTTCGACCTGAGATCGCAGCAATCGGCGATGCACAGAAGTTGCCCGAGTTGCAAGCTGCGATCTCCGACCTTGACCCCCAACCAATTCTACTAGCGGGGGAAACTGGGGTAATTGAGGTTGCCCGCTACGCTGACGCCGATGTTGTGGTCACTGGTATTGTAGGTTGTGCGGGTCTACTACCCACAATTGCTGCCATTGAAGCAGGTAAAGACATTGCTTTGGCAAATAAGGAAACCCTGATTGCTGGTGGAGCAGTTGTCTTGCCCTTGGTGCAGAAGCATGGAGTGAAGATTTTGCCCGCCGATTCAGAACATTCGGCTATTTTTCAATGTTTGCAGGGAGTCCCTAGTGGGGGTCTGCGGCGTCTGATATTGACCGCTTCTGGGGGAGCATTCCGGTCTTTGCCAGTTGAGAAATTATCAACAGTCACTGTTAAGGATGCTTTGAGACACCCAAACTGGTCAATGGGTCGCAAAATAACGGTAGATTCAGCCACTCTTATGAACAAAGGGTTGGAGGTTATCGAAGCTCACTGGCTCTTCGGTGTTGACTATGACCATATCGAAATTGTCATACATCCCCAGAGCATTATCCATTCTCTTATTGAGTTGCAAGACACTTCAGTGCTAGCGCAATTAGGCTGGCCTGATATGCGTCTACCATTACTCTACGCTCTATCCTGGCCGGAGCGCATTTATACTGATTGGCAACAGTTAGATTTGGTGAAAGTGGGAGAACTAACTTTTTTTGCCCCAAACCACCAGAAGTATCCTTGTATGCAGCTGGCGTATGCTGCAGGTCGAGCTGGAGGCTGCATGCCTGCAGTGCTTAATGCTGCAAACGAGCAGGCTGTAGCTTTATTCTTGGAAGAAAGAATTCAGTTTTTAGATATTCCGCGTTTGATTGAACGGGCATGCGATCGCTACCATATTCATAACTGTTCTACCCCAACCCTCGATGATATCATTGCAGCAGACAAATGGGCAAGACAAGAAGTGGTAGCTGCGAGTCAGAGCTTGGAACTGTATTGCAAAAGCTTTTGAGGAGTTTTCTCAACAAATTTTATGAATATTAGGATTGGCAACGGTTACGATATACACCGCTTAGTTGTGAACCGCCCTTTGATTTTAGCAGGGCTAGAAATTTCTCATGAATTTGGATTATTGGGTCACAGTGATGCTGATGTGCTAACTCATGCGATTATGGATGCAATGCTGGGAGCCCTAAGCTTGGGAGATATTGGTCATTACTTTCCGCCCACCGACCCTCAGTGGGCAGGTGCATCAAGTCTAGATTTGCTGGCTAAGGTGCGGGCTTTGGTACGGGATCGGGGGTGGCAAATCGGCAATATAGACTCTGTAGTGGTGGCAGAGCGACCGAAACTCAAGCCCCATATTCAGACGATGTGCGCCCAAATTGCAAATGTTTTGGAACTGGAACCATCGCAAGTAAGTATTAAAGCAACTACCAATGAAAAGCTTGGTCCTGTCGGACGAGAAGAGGGAATCGCTGCCTACGCCGTAGTTTTGTTGGTATCTTCCAACTGAATCTTCTAATCGTTGCCAGAAGGTAAGTTTGGCTTTAGCTAAAACCAAAATTTATCCCACATCTGACCGCGAAGTGGCAGTGTAGGATGAATTTTGGGGCGATGACGTTCTCCCAACAGGACTGTACCGAAAAAGAATTTTTGTACGCTAAAAATTTCAACTAATCGTTAAAAGTACTGCCAGGAAAGATTTTCAGCTTAAAGTTCTGTTTGATTTTTCACCCCACATTAGGATCTGAATGCGAAAATTTTTCCTTCTTTTAACAATCCCTGAAACTCGTTTCAGGATTTCAAGTTTTTCGCGATTCGTACAAAAATTGTCTTTTGGCACAGTCACGCTATTATTAATTAATCCGTAATTCATGGCTTTCTAATTACGAATTACGAATTATTCGGTCAAATCCTTTCAATTGGTAGAGTAGTGCAGCGAAATGAGCCAGGTAGTTTGGTTACTTCCGAATAATCAACCAAAATAGTCTCAATGCCTTTAGACTCTAGTAATGAAGCTAAGCGTTTACTTCGCTCAAGCATAACGACTTTTTGAGGTGAAATTGTAAAAGTGTTAATTTCAATGTTGGCTGCTTCCTCATCTGTTGCTTCTATCAAATCAAAATGATTCTCGAGCCATTTCAAACTTTTTGGTTTGAAACTTTTAGGGTGGATCAATCCAATTCCTTTGGCTGGAGTGTTGAACTTTGTATCCAAATGAATGATTCCCCTATGAGTAAACTCTAAGGTGACGACTTCGCGCTCTATTTTTAATTCTTTTAGTTTCTTTCGCAAACAATCAACTCCCTCTTGGTCAGTTTCTTCACCAAGACCAACAATAATATATTGCTCATCTACTATCACATCGCCGCCTTCAATTGTTCCACTTTCTAAGTGAACTACTTTGGAGAAGAGAGGGAGAAGATTTCGCAATCCTTCCATTTCTCGCTTCCTATAGTAGCGTCTTGGATTTGCACAAAAAAAAGTGTTGTCAATTGCAAAACCTATATCCCGCGTGTAATGTTGTGAAGCACAATCTGGTATTTCATCTGCCAATAGCACTTCAACTCCATTCGCTTTCATGACTTCCATAAACGCTTGTTGTTGCTGGCGCACTTTTTCTATGTTATAAAATAAGGAAGCTTTATTGTACCAAAATTGATAAATTGCTGCTTTGTCGATTGCTCCATATCGTACCAAAGAGAAGACAGACATAGGATTGGCGAAACACATTATCACTTTTTTCAGTGTTGCTGTTTCAGATGGAATCTTAACTGTAATTGTATCAGTTATAACTTGATTCATTTTCTTGGTATCTCTTAAAATTTCATTAGAATGAGTGAAGAAAACTGCTACTGCTGAGTTAAATCGGTTAGGAGGTGTAGTGACTTACTGCTTTATGTAATGCAAAGTCACTCTACTCCTAATACGTAGTCTTAAGCAGGATTGGAAGTTAATAAGAACCTTGTCCAAGGATTTATTTTTCTTTCCCTACAATTGCGATACAAAAGGACGATATAAAGAACATCAAACATTAACGTAGCCAGATACACAATTTTGATTAGAGGGGTTAACGGATAGGTATTGCTAGATATAATTTGTGTTATTGCTGCCTGAAGACTTAAAGGGGTATTAATATCTGCAGGAAACACAAACAACAATGATAAAAAGGCAAAAAGAGTCCCCATAAATTTGAAGAATGCAATGTAAAGAGATTGACCGGAAAGGTCATCACGCCGGATAAGCATACAAATAAAAAGGATTGACATTATCAAGTTTTGACCAAAGCCAGTGTATACTCCCCTTGTATCGTTGAATTCGTAAACAATTGCCAAAATGATAGCAAAACAAATGGCTATCGTTGCTAAAAAAATGGCATGAAAGTTTTTCTTGATAATTGGGGATTTAAAATCATTTGCTCCATAAAGAAAACACTGTAAAGCAATTGGTAAATCAAAGAAAAACCATGCAATACTAGAAAAGTGTAAAAGTTGACCCGGAGGAATGTAAATAAATGAATAAATGGCTTCCCATGAAATATTTGCACTTAGAGCAACTATGGGCATTCCAAATGAACGATCTTTAAAACCACGCCAGATAATAGCGACATATGTTAACACCCAAAACACTCCACTACCAATGGCACATATACTCCACAAAGAGTTCATAATTTCATTTGTATTCATAATTTCCACCAATGAAATAAACAACTAAAACCAAAATTGTTGAAAAAATCTTTCAACAACATCTGCTAAATCAAATGTCTTAAGAAGTTCATTTGATTTCAATTTATGAACTTGCCGTTGCCTTGTTTCTGCGTTAGAAAAAGTTGACTTGCAGGGAAAGACTTTTAAGAAGAAATTAAATATTTGTCTTTCTTTGTTTAGCTTGCCAATTCAAAACCGTTATCACCAGTGAAATTCGAGGGAATGAGAATGAAGTTAAGCTTTTCTACCCTTCACTAACCACAAAGTGCGGTTGTGTTACAAAAACCGAGAGGGGTGGTAAAGTAAGAACCCACCTCTTTTTGCCATTTAGGTGGGGACTGAACTCAACATTTTTGTTCAAACTTCTGCTTACCTTTTGGTCTAATGCACCTTTGAGGCAGCATCTGTAAAATTGTTTTGGAGATAACCATCTTCATCTCAGAGTCAAAAAATCCCATCTTGCCCACTCTCCACCGAGCAATAACACCCAGTAGCTCTTATACTTGTGATTTTAGCTTTATTCTAATCTACGTAACTCATCTAAAAAACAGGCTTCGGTTAGATCGCAGTTTTCTACCGCAATTTCAACACTTGACCTGCCCGAAGTCAATGGTCAACGGTCAATAGTAAAAACTCTTGCCTCTAGACTCTTGACTTTTGGCTCTTTACCCGAGCTCGATCCCAGAACGTTTCTTGGCTGATAACCAACCTAGTAAAGCAGCAATACTAAGAGCTTTTGCCATTGATTTGGGATTTGCAGCCGTCGTCAGTTCTAGTTTGAGCGATGAAGCATATTTTAAAGCTAGTGGTTGTTTTGGGTTAAGTCTTAATGCTTGACGTAGATAAACTTTTGCCATACCTAGAAGATTCTGTTTGAGATATACGAATCCCAGTAAAGCAAGATAATTGCTGTTATTCGGTTCTAATTGGATGGCATCTCGCAATTCTTGTACGGCTAGTTTCCAGTTAGCTTGTTTGACATACTCAACTCCCCGTTGGTAGTGCCGTTGAGCATAGCTTACCATAACTGGTTTAGTTTCATATATTGTCAATTCAACTGACTTAACATCAGGAATCTTAACAAAATCTGTAGCGTTTTGTTGAACTGGAGCATCAGCTGAAGGCAAAGAACAATAAACTAAATTGAGTTCGCTTAACTGCTGAGTGATTTGATAAGATTCAGTCAGCAATCTATATTGCCCTTCTCCTAGAGAAGCGATCGCCTGCTCGTAAAAAATATCTGCCACGCTCCCTGATACTTCTATGAGTTCTTGCGCTAAGGGAGTTTGTAAGGACGAATCTTTCAGTAATCGCGGGACTCTTGCTTCTAAGCGCAGCCTTGCTACTGTCTGCTGACGAGAATTGGTTTGTTTTAAGAGTTCGTAAGCTGGGTTGATCAAGCAGGTAAACACAGCCCTCGCTAATTCTTTACCCGCACCGTTGCTTCTGATAAAACGGTCGGGATGGAGTTGCTTAGCTAATGAGTGGTAGCGTTTGAGAATCTGATGTTCGCTAGCAGTCACAGAAATTCCCAGCACAGCATAGGGATCTGACAGTTGTTTTAACCATTCTGGTGGTAATAAAGTCTGTGACACAGTAAATAGAGCATCAATAAAAATACTATATAATTGCTTCTTATATCATCTCATTCCAGAGACTAGGTAATCAGTCAGTGCTACCTAACATAATCTTTAATATGAGAACAAGAAGTCTTGAATTTATGTATATACACTGGGCTTTTTAAGATATAAATATAACAATATAAATCCTTGTATGGATCGAGGAAATGATAAGTAATTATACTCAAAAAATCTACGATGGTTCGTAGTTGGGGTGCATGCGTTCGCCGCTCTTGCGTGCCGCAGGCTAGACAGCGCAACTACGAACCTAAAAAAGAATTTCTTTTTGTTAGCTTCAACAGCAATTCAGAAAATGTGAAGCTGTATTGCTATTATCAGAAATTTGGGTGAAAAACCTCGCCCTTCTAGGGGGACTTTATGTAAAACGTGTTAGCATAAAAATGGCGTGGGTTAGGTCGAGCCAATGATAATTTACGAGTTCAAAGTTAAAGGGAAAGACTTGCAATATAGTGCAATAGATGATGCTATTCGTACCAGTCAGTTTGTTCAAAACAAATGCATTAGGTTTTGGATGGATAACAAAAAAGTCAGCAAGTATGACTTAAACAAGTATTGCGCTATATTAGCGGACGTATTTCCTTTTGCCTCGGAACTCAACTCAATGGCAAGACAGTCTGCCGCCGAACGTGCTTGGAGCGCGATAGCTCGGTTTTACGATAATTGCAAGCAGAAAGTTAAAGGGAAAAAAGGGTTTCCAAAATTTAAGAAAAATTGCCGTTCCGTTGAATATAAAACATCGGGGTGGAAACTTTCTTTCAATCGGAAAGCCATTACTTTTTTAGACAAGAAAGGCATTGGAACTCTTAAGTTAAAAGAAACCTATGACTTAAATTCCTATCAACTAAAACAAATTAAGCGTGTCCGGTTGGTACGTCGTGCCGATGGATATTACGCTCAATTTGCTATTGACGTTGACTTGCGGATTGAAATCCAACCCACTCTTCAAGTAGTAGGTTTAGACTTAGGGTTGAAGTATTTCATTGCCGATAGCAAAGGCAATGTAGAAGAACCACCCAAGTTCTACCGCCAATCTGAAAAGCAATTAAACCGAGCCAATCGGAAAAAATCCAAGAAGTTCAGCCGACAAAGGAAAAAGGACAAACAACGGCAATCCAACAACTACCACAAAGCTAGAAATAGGTATGCCCGCAAGCATTTAAGAGTAAGTAGGCAACGAAAAGAGTATTGCAAGAAGTTAGCATATTCCGTCATCCAATCTCATGATTTGGTCGCCTATGAAGACTTAAATGTCAAAGGCATGGTACGCAATCGACATCTAGCTAAATCTATCTCTGATGCTGGCTGGTCAACTTTCCGGTCATGGTTGGAATATTTTGGTCATAAATACAAGAAGGTCACAATTGCTGTACCTCCCCACAACACCAGCCAGAATTGTTCTAATTGTGGCAAGAAAGTTCAAAAGTCTCTATCTACAAGAACCCATGTTTGTACTCATTGTGGGTATGTAGAAGACAGAGATATCAATGCCAGCATCAATATCCTGAAATGGGGATTAAGTACCGTGGGGCACACGGGAACTTACGCGCAGGCGTGATTTGCCCTCTTGGGCGATTGGGGCAACCCTGTCGTCTAACGGCGAGTCATTGAACCAAGAATCTCCGCTCATGCACGGACGGAGAGTGTCAAGAGTAGTAAAGTTATAAGAACTATGTTTAATCAACGCAAAAGCAGAAGTGTCGCCGCAATACTAGCTTTTTCTGGCACGTTGACAATTTCAGGATTACACAAGTTTTATTTGGGACAACCACTGTGGGGGCTGTTGTACGTACTGCTTTCTTGGACACCTATCCCCAAAGTTGCTTGCGCCATTGAAGGAGTTTGGTTCCTAGCTCAAGATGAAGAGGCTTTTGACCGTAATTTCAATATGGGTAAATCAGCTCTTAAAAGTTCTCAGTACGTCACCAACCAGGTAGGCGCAATTGCTGAAGGCTTGCGAGAGTTGGAACGTTTGCGTCAGGAAGGACTGATTTCTGAGTATGAATTTGAGCAAAAGCGCCGTCAGTTGCTAGACCAAATGTAAATTAAGAAAAACTTATGGAAAACTGGTTATCTTGGAATCCCAGGCTGCAAAAACTGCGTTCAAAATTAATGAATGACCCTTACTACCGACTGCAATCAGGAGAAGAAATTGCGATCGCAGCGTCCCTAGGTATTCGTATTGATGCCAATCAAGCAATTGTAGATGATTGGTTGCGTCTACCTGGTTTATCCATTCACCAAGCGCGATCGCTTGTGGAACTTTCTCGTGCTGGAGTGAAATTTTATTGTATCGAAGATATTGCAGCAGCTCTTTGTTTATCAGTACAGAGACTTGAACCGCTTAAGCCTATTTTGAATTTTAGTTATTATGACGGGGAAGCTCTAGCTCTTGGGTGTGAAATGGTTAACCCTAACACAGCAACAGTTGAGATTCTAGCGAAAGTACCTTTTATTGATTTATCTCTCGCGCAAGCAGTTGTACAAAATCGCTTATCATCTGGACCTTACCGCAATTTGGCTGATTTCCAGCAAAGGCTGAATCTAGCCGGTGATGCGATCGCCCAGCTGATGTACTATTTAAGGTTTAGTTAGTAGTTGGTAGTTAGTAGTTAGCAGAGAGTAAAACCACTAACTAATAACCACTATCCAATTTTAGATCAACCCGATTCGGTCAAGGGGCCAAAAGCGAAATACTGCCCGACCTATGATATTTTTTTTAGGCAAGAAACCCCAATAACGGGAATCGTTACTATCGTTACGATTATCTCCCATAACAAAAAATTCATTTGCAGGAACTTGCCGTTTTTCCATTGGTAGGTCTGGTGGTTCAGCAATATAGTCTTCTTGTAAAGGTTTACCGTTGAGATAGACTTTGCCACCAGCAATGCTCACGACCTCTTCCGGTCTGCCAATGATACGTTTAATAAAAGCTTGGTCTTTAGGATACCCGCGACGCTGTAATTCTTCTGGTGGCTGAAAGACTACGATATCACGAAATTCTGGGAGGTGAAAAAGGTAAGAAATCTTTTCCACCACCAAGCGATCGCCCCTATGCAAGGTGGGCAACATGGAATCTGAGGGAATGTAGCGAGGTTCTGCAACAAAGGTTCGGATGAGGATTGCCAAACATAAGGCTATTGCAACCAGAGTGACATTTTCCTGCAAACCGCGCCATACTCGCGATGACGGTGGAGTTTCTTTTGCATCACTTTCCTGATGGGTCATAGAGTTGGATGAAGATATTAGACAAATACCTTGACTATTGTGACGCTAAAAGTAGCTTTAGAAGCAAGCAAAGTTTTTACTACTGTTACTTCCCCGTAAATCTACTGGTATAGTGTCTGGCAACACTTATAATATAAGCAAAAAATATCAAACATATAAGTTCAAAAAAAATTTCTTTAGAAGAGAAAAATGATTCAATAAAGTCATCGAAGTTACAGAAATTTCAAAACAAGGTTCTAAAATACTTGTATTATTTTGCTTCCTCCTCCTAAAAAAGAAAGCTAGTTGCCGACTGCTATTGACATACAATCAGTCGGTTTTTTATATATAAAAATTTATGATTTACGTCAAAAATTGAAGGGCATTTTTTTCAAGAAAAGAGAGCATGATTTTTCAGTTGTTTATAATGCACTTCCAGTTTTAAGGTTGTAAGAGAAATTACGCCATGCTTTATATGTAAATTATTATTACAATCAATGGCAGCGTAGCGCTGGCTCAGTTATCGGCTCACTCCCTTTACCGTTGTGTCAAAATATAGAAAGAATGCTGCAAAATAACCGAAGCATCTCAATCCGAAATACTGCGGTTTTAGTTTGTAGTTAAACGTGTTTGGTGTAAAGGTTAAGATGCACCCCAAAGGGCAAAGATGACAAATTCACTAAAAGCCTCTACCGAAGGGCTGAAAATAGTTGAGCGAGCAAGAATTAGGAAGGGTTGGGATCGTCAATCTATTGCTTGGGCTGATGCTGCAAAAGTTTCGGTAGCAACTTTGAAGCGTTTTTGGCAAAAAAAGAATATCCAAGCACAATTTTTTATAGATATTTGTCATGCTCTTGGAGTTGATTGGCAAGAAATTGTTGATAACTTGAAAAGCGAAGATTGGGGCGAAGCACCTGAAGTTTCTGCTTTCTACGGACGTACTCAGGAACTAAGTACGCTAGAACAATGGATTGTCAAAGACCGTTGTCGTTTGGTAGCACTACCAGGGATGGCGGGAATTGGCAAAACTGCTCTGGCGGTAAAGTGTGTAGAACAAATTAAGAACGAGTTTGAGCATTTTATTTGGCGATCTCTCCGTAATGGACCATCTGTGAATCAACTATTGGCTAATTTGTTTCAATTGTTGTCTTTGCAAAACCCTTCTAAGGAGAGTTATTTACCAGAAGATGTAGGCGATAAGATATCAATACTGCTAGACTATTTACGTGCCCACCGCTGTTTATTGATTTTAGACAACGTGGAGGCGATTTTAAGTAGCGGTAACTTCGCTGGATATTATCGAGAAGCATACAAGGATTATGGTGAACTCTTTAGACGTATAGGAGAGGAGCGCCATCAGAGTTGCTTGGTGTTAATTGGTCAAGAAAATCCAGGAGAAATTGCCTTATTGCAAGCACAAACGTCACTTGTTCGTACTTTACAAGTAAATGGTTTACAGGAGGTAGAAGCACGAAAAATCTTAATGTCAAAAGGTTTGTCAGGTGAGAATACATGGGAAGTATTGATTAAAAGGTATAGAGGCAATCCCTTAGCCTTAAAACTTATTTCTTCAACAATTCAAGAGTTATTTAACGGCAGCGTGTCTGAATATATTCAGTATCAAACATTAGTTCTTGGCAAGTTTTACGATGTTTTAGAAGAACAGTTTGAACGCTTGTCTAAATTAGAAAATCAAGTGATGTGTTGGATTGCATTAAAACGTCAACCCGTTTCATTTATAGAATTACAAAATAAATTGCCATCATCATTATCAAAATCAGACTTAATAAATGTTTTGGAATCTTTATTAAATCGCTCGTTAATTGAAACAACTAAAAATGAATACAAAGATGAAAATGAAGTTCTTTTCACGTTACAGCCTGTGGTAATGAAATATGTTACCAAGTATCATTTACCGCTAGATGTCAATTTAAATGAGCTATTGCATCAATCCCAACTGCTCAAAGCGTCAAAACCCTGATGACTTGCAATATTGTCAAGCCTGCGGTACTGAGTTGCTTATTAATAATTACTACCAATTAATCAAACCTCTGCGTCAATTATCACCAGAACATTCTACTGAAATTTTTGAGGTAAGCGATCGAGGGAAAATAAAGGTTCTAAAGTCTTTAAAAAAAAACAGACTTAAATTAATTGAACTCTTTCAACAAGAAGCTTATATATTAACTCATTTAAGACATCCGGGAATTCCAAAAGCAGAACCCAATGAATTCTTCACTTTTGTCTCCAGCAATGGTCGGGAATTGCATTGCTTGGTTATGGAGAGAGTTAGGGGGCATAATTTAGAGCAGTTGTTGTATGAAAGTGACAGCGAACCCATATCTCAAGACCTAGCCATTGATTGGCTCAGACAAATTGCAGAAATTCTGCTGTATCTGCATCAAAATGGGTTATTTCATCGGGATATAAAACCGTCTAATATTATACAAAAGCCCAATGGACAACTTGTATTAATTGACTTTGGCACAGCCAGGGAAATTACGGAAACAGTCATGAATGGTAAGACAGTTACGGTTGTTTACTCACATGGCTATACAGCTCCAGAACAATTTGAAGGGAGAGCAATTCCTCAATCTGATTTTTTTTCTTTAGGACGTACCCTAGTCCATTTACTAACAGGTCAGCATCCCACCACCTTGGATAGAGACCTACAAACAGGTGAATTGATTTGGCATGACAAAGCACCGCACATCTCTGAGGCTCTAGCAGATTTTATTGATGAATTGATGTCTCCTTCTTTAGCGATGAGACCTCAAAATCCAAAAGAAATCCTACGCAGGATAGAGCAAATTATGTTGCACATAACACTACAAAGGCTCAAGAAAATTGAATTTTTGCCGCCACAATCCTTTTCCCAGGTGGAAAAATCAGAAAATTCTGAATTGAGAAACCCTGTTATATCTAGAACAGAAACTTCTACCCGGTGGATTCTTTCACCAGAAGATTATGAACGCCTAGAAGTCATTCTTATGGAATTTATTGGTCCTATAGCTCCTGTTTTTTTAGAGCAATTGGGGGAACAAGTGCATAGCGCAAAGGAATTAGTAGAGAATGTGCTGCTTTTTCTGCCTCCCCAAAAACGGTTTGAGTTCAAAAAAAAAGTTACCTTCCTTTTACAAGAAGAAACTGCAAAACCTTCACCAACGCCACCTAGTTTATTGAACGGCAAAAACCCAGTTGTTACCGAAAGCTTTGTCCAGCTATGCCAGCAAGAGCTAACTGATTTAATTGGTCCAATAGCTGCTTTTATTGTGCAAGACACTCTGGAATCTTGTCCGCAAATTTCCCCACAGGAATTGGTGAAAGCCTTGGCAGCAGAAATTCCCGATCCACAAAAGGCTGATGAATTTCAACGACGCCTTGCTATTGAATAGGTAAACTCGTTTCTCTAGTTTCCTTCTCAACATTCAAAAAGTCTTTAGCTCTTTGTCTGAATTGCCAACTCTTCCACTTGCCTGATTTGATTCCAGTCTATAACAGCAACCCACATACTTTCCTCATTAGAATATTTCACGACTCCATCTACTTCCAAATCTTCGCTGTACAACGTGAGTAACTGACCGTCTTGCAACTCAATACTTTGGCTAGCCAAGTCTTCAATAGTGCCAATGCAGTTTAGACGTAACCGACCTTGGACATCAGCATTATGAAAATCTGCAAAAACTTTGGGGTTGCTCATGTAATTCCTCCGATTATGACTTTTGCCTTGCTGGATTAGTAATTGTGGGCGTAAGGACACTGCTAATTTGTTCTGGAGTTAGACCAGTCAAGGTGGCATGATTTGGACTTCTGCCGGATGTTCTAACTACATCTCCACCTAGAGATCGAATTTCACCCACCGTTGTTACTCCAACCTGTCCATGAGGAATGCTTACTGCCAACTGTGCTACTGACAATTCTACTGCACACTCAACCGAAATTCCTGTTATACCACTGGGGTGGGTTCCGGTTGCACGTTTAATATCTTCTGGACGATTGCGACCTCCTCGAACCACTAAGGCTTCGTCTGGAATTTTTTCCACAAGTGTATGCTTATCTATCTCCAATTATCGCTATATTTTACTAGAAATTAGTGCCTAACTACGAGCTATAGCAGGGCATTATCCACCAGACCTCCCACTTCCGGGCGTGCAAGATATCAGTAAATTAATATTCGTACCGACCTAATTACTTTGATTTTTCAGTACTTGTTATACTAAAATAACAAGTACTGAAAAAGCATTACTTTTTATGCTTGTTAAGAAACTTCATTGATATTTCCAAACTAGACTTCATCCGACTGAATGCTGTTGCTAGAGCACCAATTTCATCGTTAGATTTTTCTTCAAAACTAGCATCCATATCCCCAGTACTAACTTTTTGAGCAGTCTTAGCTATTTTTTTGATTCGCTCAAGTACGGTTTTCCTCAACAAAAAATTAATTAAAAGAATAACTATCGTAAAGATAACGATTAAAATCCCCATTACTAAAGAAAAAGAGCGACGAGCACTAGCAAAAACTTCTTCAGCAGGAAGAGAAACAATTTGGACAGCAACAATGTCATTAAGTTTCCATCCAAAACCATTGTTGGCTCCATAAGTAGTTAGTAAACTTTTTGGAGCTATTTCTGGCGTTGAATGGCATTGTAGACATTTTTGTTCTTTAATAGTAAATGGTTTGGCAATGTAAAATACTGAGCCTTCGGGAAGGTCGCGGAAACCAGAACGTTCTTTAATGTCTGGATGCGTGCGAAAATAGTTTACAAGCTCGGTTTCAAAGTAGTCAGCTTTATCCCGTAAATTCGTTGGATTTGGTGCTGCATCTTTAAAAAAGAAATTTTTGTACTCTTCATTTTTACGCAAATCCTCAAACACTTCTCTCACGGAAAAGGTTGGTATGGCTTCTGGAATAAATGCTGATTCGGTTTCCAATCTGGGTAATAACAGTGGATTTACACGTTCTTGTGTATAGTTTCTCACTGAGTTTATCGTTGCCATCAGGATCTGGGCTTGAAATGTCACTTCATGTTCGGCTCTCTGCTCAAGTACTTTTGATAGAGCAGCACCACTTAATGAAATGCCAATTATAAAAACAGTCACCAAAAACCAATTAAACTTAGTACCGATTTTGATATTTGTAAAATAGTTAGTTAAAAACATTACTTTAAATCAACTTTTTGCGGAAACAGTTGTAAGGGTGGAAGGCGTTTCGCCTTTACCCATGTACGTCCTTTACCTAAAAAATGCTGTAAATACTTGGCAATTATGTTAAATATTGTAAATAATATTAACTTTTTTCCAAGGTAATTCTGTTTAAATCTAGTCTTAGCTAGATATTAGCCTATTTTACGAAAAGTCACCTTAGTAGGTTGGGTTTCGTTCCTCAACCTAACAATTCAATTCAATGTTGGTTTGAATAACGAAACCCAACAATTCAATTCAATGTTGGTTTGAATAACGAAACCCAACAATTCAATTCAATGTTAGTTTGAATAACGAAATCCAACCTATACAACACATTCAGCAATTTGAGATTTCCTTTATAAACAACCTCTTAGCTCATTTATTCCGATAACTAAAACTAGTTATGTACTTAAGGTTTTCACGTCGGTTTTTTATGGTACAACTACTTTATATGATAGCTAATGCATGCCGACAAAAACCAAGTTTAGACGGTCATTTGCTCATCGGCTTAATTAGCTATGATGAAGGACAACAGATTATCAATCGATATGCCAATTTTAATAAATATTTAGCAGAAAAAACAGGGATGCGGATTGAGCTAGAACCTGCTTTTAATGAAAAGAAAGCTCTTGAGCGTATTCAGAACCAAGCTTGGTCATTGGTGTTTGCTCCTCCAGGAATAGCCGCGATCGCAATTGCTGACTACCAATACCTTCCCCTGTTCCCCCTACAAGGTTTAAATCATTTACGTTCTATCTTAGTTGTTCGTAACGACAGCCCCATCCAAGAGTTGAAACAGTTAGAGGGGCAAACAGTCGCTTTAGGTCAAGTAGGCTCAGCGACAGGATATTATTTTCCTATTTACAACCTTTACGGCATAACCCTAGCGGAAATACTTTTTGCTCCTACACCCAAAACTGTTCTAGAATTGGTTTCTCAAGGCAAGGCTTCTGCAGGTGCTCTTTCGTTGGCAGAATTCTATCTCTATAGCCCGCAATTAAACCAGACACAATTCCGCGTGTTATATACTGACCCTCATAATGTTCCACTTGGCGTGGTTTTGATTTCACCTACTGTAGAGCGCAATCGCCAAGAGCAAATTCATAAAATTATGAATGCTGCCTCAAGCAATCTCACCCAAGATGCAGGTTACATTCCCAATGCATCAGTACCGGATTACCAGTACATTATTTCTGTCGTAGAAAGAGTTAGAAACATCGCTAAACAGCTTAATGAAAAACCCGTTCGCCTATTTTAATTAGGGCAATTTTTTTGCTACTTACCCAACAGCAAAACCATCAAATTGCCTCATATATGGTGAATGATAAGCCAAAACAATATCTTCTTTAGGTACACCCAATGATACTAAATCATTGGCAACTCCTATCTCAGTACCATCATACTGAACCCAAATTTTTTCTCCTATAATGTCCATATGAATTAATGCTCCAAATATTCGTTGAAAACCATCCCAACCAGCATGGAAAATCTGGTAATGGTCGCCTTCGAGATCGCAGAAAGTATAAACTTCAATCTCTCCATTAGTAGCGCTTGGTTTCATTTGAGAATATTCGTTAAGTATCTGGCGAATAAGTTGACGGTAGTGATTTAATTTATCCATTGCACAATCACCTCAGCAAGTTGGTCAAATACAATTAGCTTAAGTTGATAGGTTTGGATGCTTAGTTGAGGTAAATCTCGACGGAAAAAAACTCGATAAATATCTGCTGGTACTGCCAAATATAACTTTCGCTGTGGCTGTTGCAACTGTAAAACTGCTCGATAATTGAGAAATTGCCCTAAAGCTGTATGAAACTCTGATATTACTGAAGGCGCAAGAAAACTTTTAACCTCTACTGCAATTTGCTCTTTATCTCGGTTTGCTACAATCAGCCGTTCAGCACCTAAATCAATCCGTAATTGGTCATCACCTAGTCGTAGGTATAATGGGTCGTTAGTAATTGTCCAGCCATCCTTTTGTAGGGCTGCTTTTACTGTATCGTGGAAGATGTCTTTGGCTGACACGGTGAGTCTAAATAAATTTTGTAATGTTTATATTACATAACAACTAGAGTAGTTCATTTTAGAGAAAAATTTTTATATCAATTGAGGAATCAAAATTGGTGGGCTTTAGCCCTACCTACGTTTTTAATTTCAATAAAAAAGCCCGCGTGGGCGGGCTTCGGTGGTATAACCCCACACATGGGCGTGGGAGGTGTAGTTGTGTATTTCTACTTAGGAATCAGCTACGGGGGTCAACAATTCCCGACGCTGTTCGCCTCGAACGGTGACATTACCGTTGTCATCAACATCAACAATGGCTGTATCGCCTTCCTTGATGCGACCGGAGAGAATTTCTTCTGCAAGGCTGTCTTCCAACAGGCGCATAATAGCCCGACGTAACGGTCTTGCACCGTAGCTGGGGCTGTAACCTTCTTGGATGAGACGGTCTTTGAAGCGTTGGGTAACTTCCATTGCGATGCCTTTTTCGCCAAGGCGACCAAAGACTTCCTTGAGCATGATGTCGGAGATTTGCGACACCTCTTCTTTGGATAGTTGACGGAAGACAATGATTTCATCCAGACGGTTGAGGAATTCTGGACGGAAGTATTGTTTCAGTTCTTCGTTCACCAAAGACTTGATTCGGTTGTACTGTGCTTCAGATACATCTTCAGCAACGTCGAAGCCGAAACCGCTACCGCTCTTCTCAATCACCTTAGAACCGATGTTAGATGTCAAAATCAGCAAAGTATTCTTGAAGTCTACCGTGCGACCCTTGGCATCGGTTAAGCGACCATCTATGGTACTCGATCCAAACACTGCCTGGATCGACCCTTTCATGCAAGAACCAACGCTAAGCATTATTTGCAGCATTAAGGAACCTCGCACGGGTGAATGGTACAGCCGTTGTCCTCGCGTTATCGCCCAGAAAGCAATTGACTATCTTGTTAAAACTGGTATTGGCGATACAGCGTTCTTTGGTCCGGAAGCTGAATTTTTCATTTTTGATGATGTCCGCTTTGACCAAAACCAACACTCAGGCTACTACTACGTAGACTCCGTTGAAGGTCGTTGGAATTCCGGCAAAGAGGAAGGACCCAACCTGGGTTACAAACCCCGCTAAAAAGAGGGTTACTTCCCAGTTGCTCCTACGGATACCTCGCAAGATATGCGGACGGAAATGCTGCTGACGATGGCAAAGTGTGGGGTACCTATTGAAAAACACCACCACGAAGTTGCTACTGGCGGTCAGTGTGAATTGGGTTTCCGTTTCGGAAAGTTGATTGAAGCAGCTGATTGGTTGTTGACTTATAAGTACGTCATCAAGAACGTTGCTAAGAAGTACGGTAAAACCGTTACCTTCATGCCCAAGCCAGTCTTCCAAGACAATGGATCTGGTATGCACACCCACCAATCCATTTGGAAGGATGGTCAACCGCTATTTGCTGGAGACAAGTATGCTGGCTTGAGTGAAATGGCGTTGCACTACATTGGGGGTATTCTCAAGCACGCACCCGCACTGCTAGCAATTACCAATCCTACAACCAACTCTTACAAGCGTTTGGTTCCCGGTTATGAAGCACCAGTTAACTTGGCTTACTCCCAAGGAAACCGTTCTGCTTCTATCCGTATTCCTCTGTCTGGTACCAATCCCAAAGCCAAGCGCTTGGAGTTCCGCTGTCCTGATGCGACTTCCAACCCATATCTGGCATTCGCTGCTATGTTATGCGCTGGGCTAGATGGTATCAAGAACAAAATTGACCCCGGTCAACCTTTGGATAGGAATATTTACGAACTTTCTCCTGAAGAATTGGCGAAAGTTCCTTCAACTCCAGGTTCTCTTGAACTCGCCTTGGAAGCACTGGAGAAAGACCACGCGTTCTTAACTGAACCTGGCGTATTCACTGAAGACTTGATCAACACTTGGATCTCCTACAAGTTGGATAACGAAGTCAACCCAATGCGGTTACGTCCTCATCCCTACGAATTTTCCCTTTATTACGATGTGTAACAGTTACCAATGATAATCGGTTACTGGTTCATCATTCATTAATTGGAAGAACATAAGTTAAGCCACCCAATATGGGTGGCTTTTTTTAGCCCTCAATCTCTTACCCCTAGCTCATAGACGCATTGCTGCGATCGTAGGTCGTGCGAGCACTGGGGTCAATTTTGCCTTGGGTAGGGTTCCAATAGTGGGATACTTCTCCAGGAAGACCTAGTTCTTCGCCTGCACGCTCCAGCATGGATTGTTGACGATTCTTGATCAACTGATAGTGACGCATCATTAGAGCACGTGCTTTTTCTTGTGTAGACATACCTAAATCCTCCTTAATGGTTTTTATTTATTAATGTCAATATTGTCTGACATATTTCATTAATTTTAAGATAACACAGATTCTGTATCTTAAGTTACGGAATGAATAATTTTAATATAACTTAATAATGGGAACCGAAAATGAGACTGCTAGTACTCCCTTTCCGCCCTCAGGGACTCTTAAAAAACACTCTGGAGGGAGGGAGTGTCTGAGTGAGGGAGGGAAGTGTTTCTTCCATTCATAACGGGTAGTGTGCCGCCTGTGGGGCGCTTTCAAATAAAAAAACCTCCCAAAATTTCTTGTGGTGCGCGCTTTTAGCCCGCACTTCATACAAAATGCCCACCATTCACACAGGGCATCACTCATAGAGGGCACCGCTTATATAAGACACCGCTTATATAAGACACAACTTATACAGGACACCATTCATACAGGACGGGCGAGGACGCCCGTTCCACAAGGTTCCACAAGATAAACAAAAAAGCACGTAGACAAAATCACGTAAGTGGGGAAATGCCAAAATTCTACTCAACTCGTGTAAACAACAATTGACGTATGACTAAAGACAGATGACAACTGACAAAGGACAACCGTGACTAGTTAACTTGATTTGTGACAAGCTATGTACAAACCAAATAGGTATTTCTACAGTTTTTTTCAGAACGCGTGTGTCAGACATGGAAAAGACAGAGCAATGTCATCTTTCCCAAGTTTTGTCTCTCCGCAGGCAATAGACCTTACTTAAGATTAATAATTGTATAGTGACAAATCCTTAAGATATGTAAAGATATATTTTAAAAAATAATTAAAGGGAACTCTCATGACTGACGCATTAACTAAGCTGACCTATGAAACTTTTCAACAAGGCAAAGGTTATTTTGGTCTTGCTCACAAAATTCTAAGTACGCGTCTCATGGAGATGCTCTTTCCTAGAGAACCACAATCTCGAAACATACCACCTGAGGCTCTACTGAAAATACAAGAAAGGGTGAAGAATCTGCAGGAAGTGGATTGGCAAGACGCAGAAAGAGGTGTGTACCCTACGAGCTTGTTGTTCGATAACCCTTGGGAAGACGTTTTCCGGTACTATCCTCTTGTATGGCTTGATTTACCTGAGCTTTGGGGTCGAGCTAAACAGAAGAAATACCAAGATTTTTCCACAGAGGTGGAAATTAATGGTTATCCCAGCTACTACGTTCAGAATTTCCATCACCAAACAAATGGCTACTTAAGCGATTTGTCAGCCAATCTATATGATTTGCAGGTGGAAATTCTTTTTAACGGTACAGCAGATGCCATGCGACGTCGTATTCTCGCTCCTTTGAAGAAGGGGCTAGAAGTTTTCAGCGACATCCCACCACGCCAAATACGGGTTTTAGATGTAGCTTGCGGTACTGCTCGCACTTTGAGGATGATTCGAGCCGCTTTACCTCAGGTATCTCTGTTTGGTACAGATTTGTCACCAGCATATCTGCGTAAAGCAAATGAGCTTTTGTCTGAAATACCAGGGGAATTGCCCCAACTGTTGCAGGCAAATGCCGAAGAGTTACCTTATGTAGATAATTATTTCCATGCTGTGACCTCCGTTTTTCTTTTCCACGAGTTACCTGGGACAGTGCGTCAACGGGTTATTGAAGAGTGCTTTAGGGTAACAAAGCCAGGTGGAGTTTTCATAATCTGTGACTCTATTCAAATGAGCGATTCACCAGAACTGGAAACTTTAATGGAAGGCTTCCACGAAACTTTCCACGAACCTTACTACAAGCATTACATGACTGATGATTTGGTAGAGCGCTTGGAGAAAGCTGGTTTTGTGAGTATTGATATGCAAGTTCACTTCATGAGCAAATATTTGATTGCTCGTAAAGCTGCATAACTACCATAGTTCTCACTCATAGGCTTAAAGCTGCTTGGTTTAAAAGGCATGGAAAATAATCGCAAGATACTATAGTGTTTGCGTTTTACTTGTTGTGACTTAGGGTGGTAAACCACCCTATTTTTTTTCAAAAATCTCAATAAGGTCAACCTAAATAGCGTCAACTCCAAATGTGTAGAAAAGGGTTATCAAGCTATTTCTTAAACCAGAACTAACAATCCTATGGGGATGTTTTTACCTCAACTTATAGTTTAGGTGACAACCTTCCCATATAACCAAAAAGTTGCAATGGGGATTTCTATCCTTATTTGAGGAGCTTTCAATACTTGCAATACTGACAGCCAACTAACTTGATATATAATGCAAGATTTACTGTTGGCTACGTATACAGAATCACTAATGGAATACCCTACTATTACTTAAATGCCTTGTATTTCAACTGTTAAGTTTTTTGCATGGGAGGGTGCGTATCGGATATTTAATGTAACACCCTGGTTACCGTACTTATATTCCCTTGCTACGAACCACTGCCGCCCCAGGAAGTGGCATGAACTTGCAGTTGTTAGACATCAGATTGTGTAGTGCTAATATATTCCATCAACAGTCTACGTCCACTACCCCGATATGGAGGATTCTTGGGACCACCAGGCTTCCCAGTTCCGGGTTTTGGCTGCTTGGTTTTCGCCAAAGTCAATTGTGGTGAATCATATTTGGATAGGAAAATGTTGGGTGCTTGGTTGTTGATAGCAAAGGAGCCACATAGAAAACCCACGATTAAAAGTGAAACAGCTGCACGCATAGTGAATGTTTATTTTTGAACTCTCCATTTCACTGATACTGAGTTTTCTTTTGTGTATCCGGATAATTTGTTGAATAGTATTGTTTTTTACCGCAAAAAAATACTTGGTTAGCTGTCAATATATTCAACAAGTAACCAATGTCCTGCAATGTTAAAACGACCCCAAATTTTAAGCAGTTGACCGTGAGAAGATGCTTGCAACTGCTCGTCAATTTGCGATCGCAATGTCACAATCTGCCAAGTCTCCCCCTGACGATCTCTTGGCTCAGTGATGGTGAATTGATAATCCTGCTCGGATATGCGGTGAAAAACCCCGGTAAAACAATTAATGTTTTTCAAACTTACAGTACCGCCATAACAGTTATAGTTCTGAGGAGGCGATAAGTAAGGGCAATTCCCGCAGGAAGGATATGTTTCTGGATCATCTAAATGATACAGTTGCCAACGCAACCAATCCGGAGAGTTGGGTAACAAATTAAATAAAGGAACGAGCGCTGCGGGGGAGCGATCGTTGAGTAGTGCTTCTTGCAAAATTCTGACAGGTAAATGTCGAGGGCTTAAATTCAACTCCACACACAAAGCAGCAGCCATACCCGCTGCTTGACCAATACCCATCACCACAGGTTGCAATCTAGTAGCTCCATTTGCAATATGAGAAACAGAAATATTTTTTTCACAAACCAACAAACCATCTGTTTCTGTAGGAATAAGACAACGATAGGGAATTGTGAAAGGAGTTCCCGTCCAACGTCCTCCCCAACGAATAGATTTGGGTTGCAGTTGAAATTTCACACCAGGATAATGATGATCGTTGGCATAGTTACCAATAGCAATTGCATCCTCATTTAACGGTGCAACTCTACCTCCAGAAATCGGCAAAATATCTTGTTCTCGTAAGGTTGTTAATCCCACCAAACGACGGCTTTCCCGATAATAAGGGTGAAGGGCAAAAGAAGAGGGGGAAACCGGAGGAGTAGGGAAAGGGGAAAATGAGAGTGAAGGGAATATACCCTCAGCTAAACCATAGCGACGCCCAAGCTGATTTTGGATAAAACGGGCAAAATTTTGGCTGTGCCAAAGACATTCTTGGAGAAACTCGCGTCGCATCTCCTCAGAGGCGATCGCCCGCCCTATCTTATAACCATAATCATTGCCACACCCGGGCCAATTAATCATAAACAGGTCACCGGGCAAACGTCCGTAATTTAAAAATTTCTCTGCGCCATAGTCATCCCAAGCACCAGCAAATTGTGATGGGTCGTTATGGGGTGCCTCTGGAATTTCAGGGGCAATTGATGTACCAAAATCTTGCATGACCGCAACCCAGGTAGGGGCTTGCACCGGATATTTTTCTGTGAGAGAATTAAAAGACGCTGGAGCGCTAAGTTCCCCCCACTCAGACCTCAACTCCCAGCCCCAGCGGTAAGGCACATCAGCTAGAGCCAACAAATCGCCCAACTCTGTCCCATCAAGAGTTACCTTCGCTTTGACAGTAAAATCTGTGAACCGAACACCACAAACGCAATTGCCTTGTAGGAAAACTTCCAACGGGGCTTGACCTGCAATCCAAAGCAAATTCGGTAACTCTTGCACCCAATCTGCGAAAATCTCTGCCCCAATGCGAGGGTCGTAACTAAAAAAGCTGACCCAACTGTTATCCAGCCCAAGTGGGTGCCGATGGTGTAATTCTCGTAAAAAATCACCCCACAACCCTGTGTGGAACGCTTCTAATTCATTGCCATCCGGTGCTGATACCCCAGCCGAAGTAAGCATTCCCCCCAACCAAGGAAATTCACTGACCAAAATAGTTTTTGCTCCCCGTCGCGCTGCTTGGATAGCCGCTGCGGTTCCTCCGGTGCCACCTCCAACTACTAACACATCCGCTGTATACGTCTCAATCACCATTTCTCTACCTCACTTTCATTGCCGATATATTTTCCCCCATATGACTTAACATCCAGACAAGATAAGCACAAAGGACAGGACAGAAAATTCAAACAAGATCGCTTAAAGTCCACCGAAGAGTGTTAAATCTAATATCGTTGAGCGGTGAAAAATCAACGTGAAAGCACAGGTCTTTAGAGGCGTTAATCAGCTATCTTACGAAGAAATCCCAGTACCCTCACTGGAACCGGATGAAGTTCTGGTACAAGTACGAGTTGTCGGTTTGTGCCAATCTGATATCAAAAAAATTCGCTATCCTCTATACGAACCCCCACGCATTTTTGGACACGAAACAGCGGGCACTATTGCAGCGGTTGGTTCTCAAGTTACGGGCTGGCAAGTCGGGCAACGGGTGGCGGTTATGCACCACATCCCCTGTATGCGCTGCGCTTACTGCCTAAATGACAACTTTTCCATGTGCAATACTTACAAAAATATCTGCACCACAGCAGGGTTTGCTCCCAGTGGGGGCGGTTTTGCTGATTATGTCAAGGTTCCCGGTCATATTGTACAAAATGGCGGACTGATTCCCATTCCCGATAATATAAGTTTTGAAGAAGCAAGTTTTGTAGAGCCAACTAACTGCTGCCTCAAAGCAGTGAAAAAAGCTCAAATCGCTCCCGGTCAAACGGTTTTAATCACTGGTGCAGGCCCAATTGGCTTGATGTTTATTATGTTAGTGAAGTATTTCGGGGCAAAAGCGATCGCTACCGACTTGCTTCCATCTAGAATTGAAAAAGCTTTGAGTGTGGGAGCAGAAGCTGCTTTTGATGCTCGTGACGCTAATTTACCAGCAAAAATTCAAGCGATTACCGATGGCATGGGCGTTGATGTCACTCTACTTGCGGTTCCCAGTGAAAAGGCTTTCTTTCAATCTTTGGACTGCACCCGCAAAGGCGGCAAAATCCTCTTTTTCGCTGAGTTCCCTGATGAGGTAGAAATTCCTATTAATCCGAATCTTCTTTATAGAAGAGAAATTGATTTGATGGGTAGCTATAGCTCATCTTACCGCCTGCAAAGTCTAGCAGCCGATATTGTGTTTAATAAGCGGATTGACGTCCAAGCCTTGATTAGCGATCGCATACCATTACAAGATTTATCAGCAGCAGTGGAACGAGCGATCGCCCCAACCCCAGAAACGTACAAAATCTTAATCTACCCGGAGTCATCACTTTAGGAAGTAGGAAGAGTTAGTGGTTAGTAGTTAGTAGTTAGTAGTTAGTGGTTAGTAGTGAGTAGTTAGTGGTTGGTTGTTCCCAATCACCAATACCTACTCATCAATAACCACTCACCAATACCCACTCACCAACAACCACTCACCAATAACCACTCACCAATTCGATATGCTTATCGTCCTAGTTGCAATTCTTGCTGTCTACGTTGCTTGGAATCTTGGAGCAAATGATGTTGCCAATTCAATGGGAACGTCCGTTGGTTCCAAGGCTGTTACCCTAAAACAGGCACTGATAATTGCCGGAGTATTAGAGTTTACAGGTGCAGTTCTGTTCGGACATGAAGTCTCAGAAACTTTGGCGACAAAAATTGCCAATCCCGCTTTATTCATCAATGCACCTCAGATGTTAGCAACTGGTATGCTGGCAGTTTTACTATCGAGTGGTGTATGGTTGCAAATTGCTACATCCCAGGGTTTGCCTGTATCATCTTCCCATGCGGTTGTAGGTGCGATCGCCGGATTTAGTTGGGTGGCTTTAGGAACAAATGCCATTGATTGGTCATCCATTGGGCGAATCACTATTGGCTGGATTATTACCCCAGTTATCAGTGGTACAATCGCAGCTTTGTTCTACAGCCAAATTAAGCGTTGGATTTTAGATCAACCAAATCCATTGATACAGTTAAAAGAATGGATACCGTGGTTGAGTGCTATTTTGCTAGGGGTCTTTGGTGTCATTGTTTTACCATCACTCACTCAACCAATAGCGAATTTTTTGATTTCACAACTTGAATTAAAAATACCTGCACGGGATATTCCCATAGCCAGTGGTAGTTTAGCAGCAGTTGGGCTAACTGTGTACAGTTGGCGACAGTTGGAAGACACAAGAGCAAGAGAGAGGGAAAATGGGGCTGGGGAGGAAAGTTACCCTCCCCGATTTCAAAATCCCGTTGAAAACTTATTTGCTCGATTTCAACTATTAAGTGCTTGTTTTGTAGCGTTTGCTCATGGTTCTAATGATGTTGGGAATGCCATAGCACCCTTAGCTGCCATTGCCTACATCAATCGTACTGGCACAGTACCCCTTAACGGCATTGATATTCCCATATGGATTTTAGTCCTTGGTGGTGCTGGCATTGTGGCTGGTTTAGCTGTTTGGGGTAAAAAGGTGATTGCGACTATTGGCGAAAGTATTATTTCCCTGCAACCTAGTAGTGGATTTTGTGCTGAACTGGCAACTGCTACCACCATCTTACTTGCCTCCCGAATAGGTTTACCCGTCTCCACTTCTCATGCTCTTGTCGGTGGTGTGGTTGGGATTGGACTGGTGAAAGATGCCAAATCCGTTCAATTCAAAACACTCCAAGGCATCGCTGCTGCATGGCTTATCACTGTTCCTGTGAGTGCAGCCCTCAGCGCTGGAATTTTCAGCCTCATCAGGATTTTGGATTTTGGATTTTAACTAATTCGGCGGAATTCCCCACCGCTTCATCTACTTCCATCTCCAAAAACGGTATTGTTCTCAGCTAACCTTGTTGATTGCCCCGATTGGGGTATAGTCTTTCTGGCAGCAGATTCCACCCTGCAGCATCTGCTGCCCAATTACGAAAGACTTTCTGACGGACAAAGGCATTGGCAAAGCGCCAGTTGTAAATTTGCTTCCAGGCATTGGGCCACTCTGCCGTTTCATCAGCTGCCTGTAAAGCACGAATATCTGCCTCCAAAGCTTCGGCGTGCTTTTGCAGGAGGGTTTCTAGTTCGCGAAAATGTTCTTCAGGAGAGCGCAAGGCTTTAACAGTTTTAGTTAGGGAACAGCATAAACCTTTAATGAAAGGCAAATTGTTATATAAACTACATAATAACTGAATTTGCCAATAAGTAAAATAGTTGAGACAATTTGGAGCTTGAATTCAGTGAACAGAGATGGGCGAACAGTCATAACTGATAGCTAGTAACCGATCGCCCATCGCTGTTGATATATGGGTTATATATGGATTAAGGATAGAAAATAATGGGGAGATTCGAGAGACGACCGGATAATTTGCGAGGAAAAGGAGAACTGTACGGGGCAGCAGAAGCTGCCATGCGGGCTTTAACTGAGGAGTTGCAGTTCCTCCAACGCAATGTACTCAAATCGTTACAGGAAGACGTTAAGCGTTTGCAAGTAGAAAAAGATCGTTTAACGAGCGATATCCAAAAGTTGCAAAACGACAAAGGACAGTTGCAACAGGAGCAGCAAGTAACCGAACAGCAAGCGTTGATTCGTCAATTATCACAAGTCTTGGCCAATCACATATCTGTGCAACTGCAATCTTCTTTAGAAGCGCTGACAAACAAAGCCGTGCAAACTGGCTCTCAAACAGGGGTCAACCAACAGCCAACCGAAACAACAACTCCCTTGAATTCAAACGAAAGCAATCCAAATACCCCACAACTTCTTGACTCCTTAGATGATGCACTTATCAGCACTTTTACATCACTGCAACAGGAGTTAAGAAACTATCAAAGCCAACTTTCGCAACAATTATCCCGGATGCACAATCAACAGCAACAGGGAGAAGTGATTTTGGCAGAGTTGGTGAATCGGCTTCGCGGGGAACTGCAAACAGCAACGCCAAATAATCCGACTGTTATTCAACAACCTCCTTTTTCTGATTCTACAATTCCTCCACAACCACAAGGCTACGTTGAAGCTCCTACAAAGTTGCTCTTAGAAGTTAGCCCGCAACAAGAAACTTTCTCTGAAAGCCCTATTCCAACCAGTGTAAACCCTACAAGTGAAACCGCGTTGTCACCTCCTACACCAGAACCCGTGACATCTGCATCGCCTCCGCTTATAGTGGAATCAGCACCAGAACAACAGGCAACATCAAGGCAAACCTTTTTTAGGCAAATTGGCATTTCGTCCTTGCCAACAGTTGGTATATTGCTAATTGTGCTGTCAACAGTGGCATCATCGCTATACAACGTGGCGATTAAAATCATATTTAACCCAGGCTCCCAAATTTTTGGTGCTTTTGAAGCGCAACGGCTGATACTCCCAAATTTGGGAAGTTCTCTGTTGATTTTAATGCTGCGAATGTTGGTGGTAGTACCACTCATGATGCTTTTGGCTCCCATTCTGCATCCGCGAGTATGGCATGACCTGCAATACTTGTTTGATTCTGTTCGCAGAAATTCGAGTCATACAACTGCAAAACGGGCATTCATTTTGTCCGTGGTCAGTGGGTGCTGTTTGTTTCTGTCGCAGTTACTTATCTACCTTGCTATAGGTCAGGTACCTACAGGAATGGCGATCGCACTTTTCTTTGTGTATCCAATTTTAAGCGTTCTGTTTTCCTGGGTTTTGTTCCGGGATCGGTTGACTTTATTCAGTACAGGTGCGATCGCGACTATTGGTGTAGGGGAATTGCTCGTTTTAGGAGGCGCGGTTAGTACTGGTATGGGGAACCCCTCATTAGGAAGCATTGCAGCAGTCACTTCAGGAATCGCTTTTGCTTTCTATATAATTTTCTCCCGCATATGTGCTACTAAAGTACACCCAGTAACATTCACCTTAATTAACTTCGCCACAATGTTGGTGTTATCGTTCCTGGGTTTATTACTGCCTTTACCAGAGAATTGGAGCCTCCAAATCAACTCTGCTAGCCTCCTCGAACTTATATTGAGTGCTTTTATCTTAGGCGTACTCACACTTTGCAGTTACTTATTAAACAATTTTGGCGTTCGTAAGATTGGAGCATCACGTTCAGCCATTATCGGTGCGAGTGTTCCAGCCATGACCGTCATCTTTGGTCTTTTAATTATTCAGGAAACCTTGCAAATTGAGCAAGTTTTGGGAGTATTATTAGTGACTTGCGGAGCAGGTACTCTCAGTCTTGAAAAACTCAGAAATCGTCTCAAGCCTTCCAAGTCACTCTAGTACTTTAAGAAAGTAAAAAAGTACAGAAAAGTCTTACTTAAACTTATAAGACTTTCTCATGCTTAGGAACATTGTTAGCAAATTAACGCAGGGTTAAACCCCACACCCCTTCTTTTTTTTGGGACTTTCGCCAAAATTGTAATGCTCGAAATGCTTACTATATATAGACTTCGAGCAATTAATAATCTTTATACGTTAAAATTTAGAGTTGAGGTAATATAGGTTTGAAAGTAACATTTATGCAAATCAAAAATGAAATATTTTTTTAAAAAAAGATAAATATCATAGCACTATATAATGTAGAATCATTTTAAGTATGGCTTTGTTTTAATGATGTTTATAAAATATAATTTTGTATCTTCCCTAACATATCTGACTCGGGGGTATTGGTAGAATTATCAAAAATTGTTGATTCTAAGGAAGGAATTTTGAACTTTGGATGATCCCCTGAAATTAAGTTCTGCGATCTTCTTAAAAAGAAATTACCCATACTGCGAAAATGTCAGAAGCAGTTTTGAGCAGAAAGGTAGTTTCTGTAGCGCAGTGCCATCTGTCAATCTGGCAGTTTGCCCAAGACAGGTAGATCCTTTCAACTCGCTTCCGGGCAAGGGAAACCCTGATGATGGCAGCTAGCTAAGTAAAGAAGATTCTTAATATTATCTTAATGCGAAAAAGGAGTGGCTGTCTCCGAATCACCTCAAGTTATTCCAAGACTACCTGTCTTCGCAGCTTCCCGTCATATATTTTTCTTCAGAGAAGGTAATACCCAGTGGCATTACCACCTAGTGTTTGAACCGATGTTACCGTCTTCAAGGGAGGAGGCTTCCTTGAAATCTTAGCTTTTGTGCTGAAATCGATTATCGTGTTTTATTCGGTTCAAGTTTCCTGATGAACACTGTAATCCGTGGAAGTGTAGGTAGTGGCTCCTTCTATATAGGCATATGCTTGCAATATTGCGGGAGTGGGAAAATACTACTAGAGCCCAAGCTCTGGTTCAATACTTGAAACTACGGAGCAATTGCCAAATATGACTACCTAGAATACACATACTTAACGCATAATAGATAATCTGAGGTAATGACAACGCCTTCAGTCGGGTGTGCTACTTTTTCCGTTGACTGACAACTCGTAAACGTGCTATTCAACTGTCTGTAATATGAGTAACGACGTAGATC
>NZ_BAAFZH010000081.1:0-125694 GCF_054684315.1 Scytonema sp. NUACC21
GTAATGCCACTGGGACTGTAGAGGTAGGCTCTAGTTGTGTAGTTACCGTTGGTGATGGTATCAAACGACAAACGTTGTCCAATACTACCAGTGAAGGTATAAACATCTTGCTCTCCCTTCTCAGAGATAGCATTGCTGATAATATGAGGAGTATCATTACTGCCCAAGGTCAACGATGCAGTATTAGTATCTGGGGTAATAATCTGGAACTGGTAGTCAACAGGGCTACCGTTAAAACCGTAAATTGCCAGAGTATAAGTGCCTGTGCTTGAGAGCGTCACCTCAAAGTCACTACTCATATTGGTGTTGTAAAGCAGCTGATTCCCCGGTCCAACCAAATCCCAGTATGTATTTGGGACATCCTTGAGCGAATCGAAAAATAATCGCTGATTTGCACTTCCCTCAAATTGATAAAAGTGTGTTCTCTGACCGGGGTCAAGCCGATCGCTTTTTTCAGTATCTAGCTCTATGACAGGAGATGAACTCACATTCAGCATACTGAAGCTGTAAGCATCCGTGCTTTCCCCATTCCCATCCATCACTAAGCGATAAGTGCCGTTTTCGGTGAGGGTAAACGGACCTACGTTATGTTCGCTCAGGTCACGGTTAAAAATCGTAATGCCACTGGGACTGTAGAGGTAGGCTCTAGTTGTGTAGTTACCGTTGGTGATGGTATCAAACGACAAACGTTGCCCAATACTACCAGTGAAGGTATAAACATCTTGCTCTCCCTTTTCTGAAATTTTGTCGCTAACGATATAGGGATTATTGTTACTGCCCAACTCTAAAGAGCTATAATTTGTGTTTGGGGTAATAATACGGAAAGTGTAAGGGACATTGCGATTAATGTTGTCCCTACCTCTTAAAGCCAGAATGTATTCACCATTAACAGGCAGATCTATCTCCATGTCATTCCAATTGTTGGAGAGAATCACTTGATTGCCTGCATCGTAAATTACCCAGTCTAGATTAGTATTATTACTTAATCTGTCAAAATACAGCCGTTGACCCGCAATGCCTGTGAAGCGGTACACGTCATCCTCTGACCCTGGATTAAGTACGCCAGTCTCGTTGCTATCCATTGGCGCAATGGGTACAACATCCAAGTCAAGCAAGCTAAAGCCGTAGTCACCAGTCGCACTACCATTTCCATCAATCACCAGGCGGTAGTTACCAGTTTCTGTCAGGTTAAGAGGTCCTTCATATCTAGCATCAGAATTAACCACTAGCTGACCACTAGGGCTGTAAATCCGCACTGCCCATTCCCAGTAGTTACCACTAAACTTAAGTGAATCAAAGTAAATACGCTGTCCCGAAACCATGCTGAAAGTGAATGCGTCCTGTTCACCAGGATTGTTAATCCGACCTAGTACGGTATCGCCAAATACCATTACAGATGGTGGCGTCCATTTGACTTCACCTGTGGTTGGATCGACTATCATGCCCTCTGGTCCGAGTGCTAACTTGTAACTCAAGTTGTCAGCGTCTGGGTCGATAGCATCCGCATCATACTGATAGGGAGTATTAATTGCTGCATCTACGACTGGTGTAGAAGTGAAGATGGGCGGTCGATTTGGCGGTGCATCAATGACTGATAAAGTCCACTGCTGTTCTGTAACGCCACCGCGACTGTCGCTGACTTCCAGGTAGACCGCGTGATTTCCTTTGTTGGTAGCTGCTGTGTCCCAGGTAATGACACCAGTCTTTTCGTCAATGGTCATCCCCTCTGGAGATACCAGCAATTTATATGTCAGTACATCAGAGTTAGGGTCAGTCGCCTTGACATCGTAGCGGTAGGACTGAGAGCCAATGATTTCGGTGTTTGGCTTAGTTTCAATAACAGGCGCTTTATTTAACTGTGCTAGCACCACCAAGTCGTAGGTAAACTGCACTCCAAGAGGATTGTAGAATACTAAGGAACGTTGAGCACTCAGTTCATTCGGGTCAAGCTTGCTGTCAGCTACCAGACTGCTGAAATCGTAGTAAGGAATACCAAAAGGTGTCAACCCATCAAAGTTGCGTACTATGACACTGGGGTCGCTAATATTTGTAATGCCTACAAGCAACGGAGCATCAATGCTATAAGAGCCTGAATTGCGGACGGCAATATCTGCATACAGGAGCTTGGTGTCGGCATTAAAGGTAGTGCGGTGGTACTCAGCACCAACGCTTTGAGAGACATCGCTCAATAAGTTAAAGTTAGGTGTTGCCCCTTGTATTGGTTGCTTTTCAAAGTCTTTTTGAACTGGGAGTTGCGTACCCTCTGGTGCGGGAGTTATAACAAAATCTGAAATCCTGACGCTGGTTGTTGTGTCGCCATCATTATTTACCAGACGGAACACCAGTTTGGCATCAGTATTTGGAGTGATACCAGTCAAGTTCAAACTGACAGTGCGGTCTGTGGCATCATAACTTGTGCCTGCTCCCAGAGCAATTTCTTCGCCTTCAGTCCAGTTGAAGAAGGCATCTCGACCGCTAGCAACAGTATGAACCAAGGAGTTTCCATTCACATCAACTAATGCCACTTCAAAGGCATCATTGATTGAATTGGGATCTTGATTGTCAAACTTGGGGTCAATCTTAAAGCTTATAAAGGAAGGAGTTGCTCCCGTTGTGAAGTTAACTTCACTCTTGGCTGTAAAGTTGGTTTCTTCAACTAAGGGTGAGTCTGAATTAACAGGGTTGACGGAGATGATAAAGGACTGGCTTCCCTTGAGTCCTGCTGCATCAGTTGCTGCTAAATCAATGTTGAAGATCCCCTGAGTGGGAGTTCCACTCAGAGTTGCAGTTCCATCACCGTTATCTACTAAATTGAGCCAAGTAGGGAGGTTAATAGTTGTAATGTTGCGAGTATCTCCCGCATCTGGGTCAATGGTGACAATATTGTAGGTGTAAGTGCTACCTTCATTAGCCGTGTAAAAAGGAGTGCTAGTAAAGATAGGAGATTCGTTAACGTTGGTGACACTAATGGTAAAAATCTCTGTCTTACTTAAGCCGCTAGCATCCGTACTACGAACTGTAATAGAGTGCTCGGAGTTACTTTCAAAATTTAAGAGCTGACTATTGGCGACAAGCAACTCATTTCCCACAATGCGGAAACGCCCGCCTCCATCATCCGCCAAAGTATAAGTATAGCTGTCTCCCGCATCCGGGTCGCTGCTGCTCAATTGACCGATGGGTGTCCCAGGAGCGCTGTTTTCTGCTACCGTGTTACCAACTAAAGTAATGGCAGTGGGAGGGCTCAAACGGTAGATAGTTGTGGAGAAGGTCTTTTCATTGCCAGCAATATCCGTCGCCCTCACGCTGAAGAGATTGTCTCCTATTGCCAACGAGACATTGGCAAAGGTAAATTTGCCATTGCTATCGGATATTGTGACTGCACGAGTTTGTTCTAACACCACACTCACGTTTGCCTCAGTTTGACCCACCAAGGTTACAGTTTCAAACTTAGTTTTCTTGTCAGCCAGCGTACCGGAATCTGATGCAACTCCCAGGTTAAAGATGGGTTCAGATGGTGGAGTGGTGTCAAAGTTGAAAGTAAAGTCAAAAATGCTGGAATTATTGCCGTATTCGTCTCGGGCGAACAGATGCAGCGTCCGAATGCCATCCGGTAAAGTGCCGCCATAAATTTGTTCTAAACGAGTGCGGTCAAAGCTAAAAGTCCCGTCTGGTTTCAAATCAGCCAAGACACTGATAAACCCGACGTCGGGGGTGCTGTCAAAACCTGCACGAAACTCAATGACACGATGAGCATCACTGACAGTACCACTGATGGTAGGGTCATAAGTAATCGAATCTTTGTTAGTGGTATTACCTGGAGCAGTATCGTTAACTAAAGTAGCCGAGATTGCAGGTCCAACAGTATCGGTAATAACGGTAACATTATATTGAGTTGCACTCACATTGCCAGCATTGTCAGTGGCAACGATCGCCAGAATGTGAGATCCATTGTTCAGACCAGCCAAATCGAGTTCTTGGTCAAAGCGACCTGTAGCATCAAATGCAATCGCCACTTCAGTGTTGTTGTTGAAGCGATAAACCAGTGAAGCCACCCCACTGAGAGTTTCGTTGACGCTACCAGACACTTTAGCTCCCTGTTGCAGAGAACTTTGATTGATTGGTGCAGTTATATTTAATTGGGGCTTAACAGTATCAATTGTAACTTGTAGAGCAGTTCCGGTATTCGTATTGCCAGCAATATCTGTGACTGTAGCGCTTAATTGCTGTATACCGTGAGCTAATTCTGATGTGGTCACAAGCCATGTCCCATCCGCTGCCGCAGTTGTTTGTCCTATCAACTGACTGCTGCTAAATAGTTTCACCGTTGCACCAGCCTCGGCGGTTCCGATAATTGTGGGGGTGGCGTCATTGGTAATGCGATCGCTGTTGCTAATACCACTATCACTTGTAGCAGACAGGTTGAGGGTAGGTGCATCTGTGGTCGTGTCGAGGGTAAAGGCAACATCAAAAATGCTGCTTGTATTACCGTACTGGTCTTGTGCCTGCAAACGCAAGGTATGAAAACCATCAGGCAAAAGCCCGCCATAAATTTGTTCTAACTGGTTGCGATTAAAAGTAAAGCTACCATCCGCTTGAAGTTGGGGCAGGACATTGACAAAATTGGCAACTGGAGCATTATCAAAACCCGCACGGAACTGGACAATTTGATTTGCATCTGTGACAGTACCGCTTATGGAGGGGTCAAAAGTGATGTTATCCGCATTTGTGGTATCACCAGGTGCGGTATCGCGTACCAAGGAAGCAGCGATCGCGGGTGCATCTTTATCGATAGCAACTGTTACGTTGTATTGAGTAATCTTGGTATTACCAGCAACATCAGTGGTGGTGATAGTCAGCGCGTGCTCCCCATTGCCCAGTCCAGTCAAGTCCAATTCTTTATCAAAGGTTTCTGTTGTGCTCAAGGGGACTGCAACGGGGGGTAAATTATTGAAGCGGTACTCAACTGATGCGATCGCAGACCCCGTACCATTGACGCTACCAACGAGCCGCATTCCTGGTGTCAGAGGTGTAGTCTCAACCGGAGTCTGGAGGGTGAGTTGTGGTAAGGCACTATCAATGGTAACTTGCAATGATGCACTTGAATTGCTAACATTTCCTGCAACGTCAGTGGCTGTGGCAGTGAAATTGTAGGTTCCATCAGCGTTGTAAGAAGTTGCTAGGAGCCAATTGCCAGTACTATCTGCCGTTGTTTGACCGATGGATTGTCCATTTTTCAACAACTCTACGACTGCAAAAGCTTCGGCGTTACCAGTAATAACAGGTGCAGTGTTCTTTGTGATGTTGTCAGCATTGTTAGTTCCGGTGTCATCAGTTTCTAGTAAGTCTGGCACTTTGACGAATGGTGGAGTCGTATCCAGGGTAAAACTCACCTCAAAGATGTCCGAAACATTATTGTATTCATCTATTGCTTGTAAGTGCAGAACGTGCTTGCCATCCGGTAGCGTACTTCCATAAATAGCATCTAGTTGGGCGCGATCGAAACTAAAGCTACCATCTGCTTGACGTAGTCCCGTGACATTGACAAAGTTTGGAATTGGGGTGTTATCAAATCTCGCCCGGAATTCAATCACACGATTTGCATCACTGACAGTACCCCTAACGGTTGGGTCAAAGGTAATACCATCGGCGTTAGTAGTTCCATTAATAGCCGTATCGCGTACCAAAGAGGCCGCGATCGCAGGGGAATCTTTATCCAGGGCTATTGTCACGTTATACTGAGCGATCGTAACGTTGCCTGCAGTATCTGTGGTAGTGATGGTTAAGGTATGTTGTCCATTTTGTACCCCAGTAAAGTCAAGCTGCTCGTCGAAGGCTCCTTGAGTGTTAAACGATACGGGAATTTCTGCTAAGTTATTGAAGCGGTAGGAGAGGGAAGTCACTGCACTCCCAGTTCCATCCACGCTACCAACAAGTCGAGATTTTTGTGTAAGCGGTGCAGTATCAACCCCAGTTGTGAGAGTCAAGACTGGCAAAACGGCGTCGATAGTAATTTGTAGTGGCACAGAGCCAGCGCTGACATTGCCCGCGATGTCACTAGCAATAGCACTCAAGGTATGCACTCCTTGAGTTTGGGGGAAGGGAGTGATTGACCACGTTCCGTTGGCACTAGCAGTCGTCTGTCCGACAACTTGTCCGTCACTCAATAGCTGAACTGTTGTCCCTGCATCAGCAATACCTGTAATGGTTGGTGTAGTGTTGTTGGTAATGTTGTCAGTATTGTTAAAACCGCTGTCGCTATGAGCTACCAAATCCAAATCCTTGGGTGCAGCTATAGTTGTATCAATAGTGATTGATAGTTGGTCAGAGAGCAAACTGACATTACCAGCTTTGTCAACAGCAATCGCCGTAAAATTATAGACACCATCAGCCAAAGGTTCAACTTGTAGCTGCCACTCACCCGTGTTTGATGCGATCGCAGTTCCTAATATCTGTCCGTCTTTGAACAACTGTACTGTTGACCCCGCCTCAGCATTTCCAGTGATGGTTGGCGTCGGATTCAGTGTAATCAGATCGCTGTTGCTAGCTCCAGTGTCAGTCATAGGAGTCAATCGCAAGTTACTGGGAGCATCGGGAGCCACCGTATCAATAGCGACTGATAGCGGTTGGGAAAGCTGGCTGACATTTCCTGCGATATCAGTGGCGCGTGCTGTCAGGTTGCGGTTGCCATCACTTAAGCTGCTTGTAGTCACTTGCCAAGCCCCTGTATTCGTGGCTGTGGTTTGACCTACCAATCGGTTGTCATCAAACAGTTGCACTGTAGCAAAAGCTTCGGCATTCCCTGTAATATTCGGTGTATTTTTATTCGTGATGTTGTCCGTATTACTAGCACCACTGTCGTCAATTGCGGACAGATCGAGCTGGTTGGGCGTTAGTACACTTGTGTCAAGGGTAAACCTCAGGTCAAAAACATTCGAGGAGTTATCGTATAAGTCCGATGCCACAAGGTGCAACGTATGGACGCCATCCGGCAGTGTACCACCATAAATAGCTTCTAGCTGAGCGCGATTAAACGTAAAACTGCCATCAACCTTAAGCTGGGCAGTCACGTTTGTATAGTTAGCAACAGGGGTGTTATTTAAGCCTGCACGAAATTCTACTATAGAGCTTGAGTCAGCGACAGTTCCAGTGATGGCAGGGTCATAAGTAATTCTGTCGGTGTTCGTTGTGCCGCCCGGTGCTGTGTCATTAGCCAGAGTCGCGGTAATAGTAGGTGGAATCGCGTCAGGATGAATGACTGTCGTTTTGCCGTTGAAAGTAATATCACCCTTAGCACTAATCTTGCCGTGTAAAGTCGAAGTGCCGTTAAAGATGAAATCTCCAACACTCATGAAATACCCGCGAGTGTCAGATGAACCATTGTAGATAATGCTGCCACCGGACACGACTCGAACATTATTGCTGGCATCTGTGTTTTTCGTTGCACCATTAAACGTGATGCTACCCGAACTACTGCCCGTTGCCAACAACGTTGCTCCAGCAAAGCGAGCGTTACCGTTCATGTTAATAGAGCCATTCGCTATGGCGGACAATTCTCGTGCTTGCAAACTGGATAGATTTATGTTGCCCGATTCAGCAACTAAGACAACATGATTAAAATTATGACCGCGACCGTTAAAGTTAATATTTCCCTGTTCAACTATGATGACATAGTTGTTTAAGCTGACATTGGCAGGAATATTCAATCCTCCACCTGTGACTCGGACAACAGTAGGATTGTTCGCCGTGCCTGGAGGTGGAAACTTCTTCGACCAATCTGAAGAACTGTTAATGGGGTTTTGGCGAATGTCAAAGCTAACTGTTGGTGTCCCTGATGGAATTTTGCGGCTGAGTTCTTGCTGCTTGAGGTCACTATACGCAGGTACAGTGATTGAAAGTTGTTCGACAACTTCAGGGGGAATCAAAGGAGCATACTGTTTGGCAGAACCGTTAGCAATACTAGTTGTGTAACCTGGTGCTACGGCAACAGCATTATATACCAACAGTAGTTTACCCGAACTATCGGTTTTTGGATTTAGAGCATTGTC
Source organism: Scytonema sp. NUACC21 (assembly GCF_054684315.1). Classification (NCBI taxonomy): domain Bacteria; kingdom Bacillati; phylum Cyanobacteriota; class Cyanophyceae; order Nostocales; family Scytonemataceae; genus Scytonema; species Scytonema sp. NUACC21. The sequence continues at coordinate 8,046 of NZ_BAAFZH010000081.1, forward strand.
CCTCTGTACGGGCAAAACCAGGTTACCGTTAAATATAAAACCTTTGCCTGCATAAACGAGTGCATCATCACTCAAATCTTTTGGCTCGCCATCTAAATCTCCCCCACCATTGATTGTGATAGTTTTTTCCGTCCGAATCGTAAAGTTGGTTTTCCGACTTTCGGGTGTTGGGGTTGTTTGACCTTGGCTATTCTGGGTTGAAGCCGTTAATGTTTGCTGATTTACACCCGTTAACGGGTCGTTAGACGGGCTGTTCACAAGTGGGTTATTGCTATCACTACCCGTGAGGACATCTTTATCCTTTTGACTCACAGGTGTGAGTTGTTGGAATTTAACAGCAGTATATGGCTGTTGTTTGAATAAGAAAGATTGTTCAAAGGGATTGACAGCAGGAGTACTGGAGTTAGCTGTATTGTCAAGAGTTGTAGAGGCTGGTTTTTGGCTCTCCAATTCACTTGAAAGCAGGTCGCCTCCACTTGGGGTTTTGAGAGTGTTTTGCAACCCCAGTAAAGATGAATTGTCATCTAACGGTGCAGCTAAAGATGCGCTTTCTAATAGAGAAGGTGGCAACAACCCATCATTTTTGTCAGATGCACCGTTAGTTCCAAAACTTCCAGTCCCAGCCATGACTAACCCTTTAGTAGTAATTAATAATTATTTTGCGGAACAGCAAATCTTCTCATCCTACTTATGGGCTTGAGTTTTGAATCACACCATCCATCACTCAAGCCCTTTAAGTCACCATAAGTAGCACTCATTATTTCATTTATAAGAAAAATTTCCAGCACTGCTCATTTAAGGTTTTCATTTTCTGAGAGTTGCTGGAATCATATTTAAATTCCTAGGCTATTGTAGCAGCATTCATAGTCAATAAATCTGGAACTGTAGCAGGAATGGGAACTGTAGAGCCCTCAGAAGCTACAGCTAAGCTAGAAGATATTGTATTCAAAAATTTGTGATTAATAATATCGGAGTAAGTGTTCAAGTCAGTCTGCCAGTTCTGGATGCACTTATGCAAGTCACTAATTTTTTCGACTCCAGACTCACCACTTAGTTCGTAGCTAAAACTGCCAGAAAACATCACAATTGGGGTAGTTGTTTCATCTTCATTCCGCAGTGCTGCTTCAGTGATGCTCAGGTAGAAAGGAGCGCGTTGGAATTTGTAAACCAAATTGAGTGAAGCTCTGACGGGAGAATCGCCCTCGGATTGCCAAGCACCGGGACACAGTAGAGTTGAGGCCATGTAGAGGCGAGCTGCGTCTGGTGAGCCTGCAAAAGCAACGTAGCCCCTGGGATTGATACCTACAGCTTCATATTCTACGTTGGGCAAAGTTTGTACGTATTTGCGAGCAATTTCTGCAATGTTCAATTCTGACATTGTCTTGTCGCCAATAGGGGAGATGAAAATCACTCGATTTGGTTCGGCTATAATGCTAATTCCGTTAGTAAATACCACCTGAGCCGCACTGTTGGTGTAAATTGGCTGTCTTGCCAAATTCCAATCTTGAGGAACAATACCACTGTATTTGAGGAAGTCTGGGTTGAGAATCGAAGGGGAATGGTTTTTGGCAGCAACGACAATCACTAAATCTTGAACGACGAGTTGTTGACTCATGAGATTCCTTTCACTAATTTTAAGAAGTACAGAATTCAGATTTTCAGTGGCACACAAATCTACACCGAATGGTTTTGGTTTTCATCCGGTTTCTCAGTTCCATGCTGTCTAGCAGTTGAATCTGCGATAATGAGTATTTCTGCGTGGGGATGGTGAATCGGTGAGAGCAATTCCTTTGAGCCGATTCAGTTCTTATTCTTATTATTAAATTACCCCAATGATAAAAAACACGAGCAATTTTACTGAAAATTTTCCGGATGAGACAAATTCAGTGAAACCGCTGAATTTGTTAGCAAGGTTTTTAAATTCTTCTCACAAATAGTCGGGGATTTTGTTTTGAATACAGCAGATTGTAACGCGGAGGAGGTACAGATTGTTGTCAGGGCGTAAGTCCTGCGGACAGGCTACGCCAACACTCACTGTGCCGACGTAAGGTAGGCTTACGACCGAGAGCCCCTACCGATATTACTTCATTTACCTGAAATGTGCTGTATGTAAAGTTAGCAATAGCTGACAGTCCTGCTTTTTTCCTGAGTCAGGCGTATTCGAGCAATGAGCCTTTACCTGCTGTCCGTAAACCTCAATATTTATGGTAGTAACCAAAAACTACGATAAGCCTTCATGCTTAACCTTACTTTTCACGGGATCTGAAAAACCTTTCTCTCATCTCTCTCCTTCTATAAGGCAATCCATTACCCGCATCTTTCTTAACAATTGCAAAACTGTTATGGAGAAAGGGTTTTTTGAGATAAGCCTTTTTAGGGGGAGCCACTGCGAAGAAAGCGGTTTCCCCGATAGTCCCGCAAGTGGCGTGGATAGGGGGTAAATTCAACTTGTACGCCATTACCGTAGCCAAACTTTGGGAGAGTTGGGACAGGCTAGAATTGGGAATTATAAGTAATTAAGCAGACTTGATATTACTTGTAATTGACAAGAGTACCTTTTTCCTGTTAAAGCAATATTTTTGTAAATCTTAAGGTAGAAAAATATCTAGATTAAGTCGCATCTTTAGGAAGAGGTTATGCAAAATTATAACTTTTAATGTAAATAGATATTTTGATATTAAGTAGTTCAATCTAAAAAATATAAAATGTTCGTAGTTTCGCTGTCTAGCCTGCGGCACCCCTAACGGGGGACATATGCATCGTAACTAGAAATCTGAAAGTATCTTACATTGAATTTATTTAAGCTACTTACTATTATTAATATTAATCAAAATTAATTACTTACTTCATAATTCATAAAAATGGCTATCAAAGAATTTTTAAACAAAATTTCTGACACAATCTGGGAAGTTCCCGTTTCCTACAAAGAAGGGATGCGTGTTCCTGCCCGAATTTATGCAACAGAAAAGTTAATTCAGGAACTAGACGAAGCCGTTTACGACCAAGTTACGAACGTAGCAACACTTCCAGGGGTAACCAAGTACGCTTTGTGTATGCCTGACGGGCACTTTGGCTATGGTTTTCCCATTGGTGGTGTAGCGGCAATGGATATAGAACAAGGGGGTGTGATTTCTCCCGGCGGTATCGGTTTCGATATTAATTGCGGTATGCGCTTGTTGGTCACAAACCTGACTTACGACGAAGTAAAACCCGACATAAAAAAGCTGGTAGATAAACTCTATCAAAGAGTTCCAGCAGGAGTAGGAAGCACAGGCTTTGTGAAACTCTCACGCAATGAATTTCGGGAAGTGGTGGAACAAGGCGCACAATGGTGTGTTCGTAATAACTACGGATGGGAAAAAGATTTGGAACTGATGGAAGAACATGGATGTTTAAAAGGCGCTGATTCTTCCAAAATAAGTGAAAAAGCAATTGACCGGGGTTTCAATCAAATTGGTACTTTGGGGTCTGGTAACCATTATTTAGAAATTCAAGTTGCTCGACCAGAACACATTTTTGATAAGGAATTAGCTGCGAGGTTGGGAATTACCATACCAAATCAGGTAGTGGTTATGTTTCACTGCGGTAGTCGGGGATTTGGACATCAAGTCGCAACGGACTATTTGCAAGTCTTTTTAAAAGTGATGGAGAGTAAGTACGGCATCAAAATTTTGGATAGAGAATTAGCCTGCGCCCCTTTTAATTCTCCTGAAGGTCAAGCATATTTTTCAGCAATGAAATGCGGTATTAATATGTCTTTTGCCAACCGTCAAGTGATTTTGCACCGTGTTCGAGAGGTGTTTTCTGACATTTTTGGATATTCGGCAGAAGAATTGGGTATGCAGATGGTTTATGATGTTGCTCACAATACTGCTAAATTAGAGCGCCATATAGTTGATGGGAAAGAGCGATCGCTCCTCGTACATCGCAAAGGAGCAACTCGTGCCTTTGGTCCTCAGATGCAAGATGTTCCCGAACAGTACAGAGATATAGGTCAGCCAGTGATTATTGGTGGCAGCATGGAAACTGGGTCTTATTTATTAGTTGGTGTATCCAGTGGTGACCAGACCTTTTACAGTACTGCTCATGGCAGCGGACGTACAATGAGTCGGGCAAAAGCACGAAAAACTTACCGTGGAGAACAACTTCAAAAAGATATGCAAAAGCGGGGTATTTATGTCCGCAGTACCTCCCACTCAGGGCTAGCTGAAGAAGCAGGTGCAGCTTACAAAGATATTGAAGATGTGATTGAAGCCGCAGAGTTAGCCGGAATTAGCAAACGGGTAGTTAGGTTAACTCCCATTGGAAATATTAAGGGCTAAACAGTAATTTGTGGGTTCGCGCATAAGATGAAATTCTAAGAACGAATTTATAGGGGTTTCAGCCACCCTAATTCGCGCATAAAGTGAAATCGACCTTAGTGTAAGGGTTTTAGCCAAAAGTTGGCGTCAAGACAAAGGTTATGGAAACATTACTCTATGGGAAGTTTGTGCTTGCTCGTCATCAGCGCCAACATATTTTCCCGCCTATAAATTAGAGAAAAATATCAATGGAACAGTGCAACAAGGCACATCACAAAGTATTTTTTTGGATGAGGAGACATCCTCAACTGAAAGTATATACAATGATAAAATTTTGAGAATTACCAGTGGTACGGGAAAAGACCAATCCCGGACCATAGCAAAGTATGTGGGAATGGTCAAACAAGCATTCGTAGATTCTCCCTGGAGTGTAGTACCTGACAATACCTCCACCTATTCAATCCAAACCATATACTCTGCCATTGATGGTGGTGTTGCTGCAAATAACCCTTCTAGTTGTGCTGTAGCTGAAGCACTTCGGTTGGGTCACTCCCTCGAAGATATTACAGTTCTCTCTATAGGGACAGGTGATGCTACGCGAATCATTCCATTTGAAAAAGTTCACCGATGGGGTTTAATAGAATGGGCACAACCAATTGTCAATGTTTTGTTTGATGCCTCATCAGACGTTTATGAATACATTACCCATCAAGTCATTCAAAATCGTCTTTTACGGCTACAATTTAGGCTAGACCGACATTTGACTGGCAAGCGGTTGAGCGATGACCTTGATGATGTGAGTAAAGAGAATATAAACAATTTGATTGAAGCAGCAGAGATTTACATCAAACAGCCCAAAGTACAAAAAGAATTGCAGGCATTCTTACAAATTAATCAAAAGTAAGTAAGTGGGCGGGAATAAACAGAACTATGTTACAAAATTTAAATACATCAAGAAACCCTACAAATGACTAAGGACAAATGACTAAGGACAAATGACAAATGACGACCATTCCCAGTTACCTTTTTTCATTCCTACCTAATTATGAAACATTGGCTTTGTTTTCTACACCTTGGACTTTACTCTAGTCAAGTCAATGCTAATTTTGCCACCAAAGTCTGGGATGGGGGCTGCAGGTTTCGTTAAAATCACTTGAACTTGTGTCACGCGATCGCTCGACTCTAGGATAGAATCAGCAATGAAAGTTGCCAATCGTTCCACCAAGGCAAACTTTGATTTCTTCACTATGTCTTGCACCAAACTGATAATACTGCGGTAGTCTACTGTGTCCTCGATAGCATCAGTTTTACCAGCTTTTGACATATCCAGCCAAAGTTTCAAATCTACCTCAAACCATTGTCCCAGAACCTGTTCTTCTTGTAAATACCCAGTGTAGCCATAGCTACGAATTCCTGTTAAGTGAATGCAGTCCATGTCAATTTCTCTTATTTCCGAATAGCACGTACTCTTGCTAGAATGTTATTCCACCAAGAGTGTAAATCATTTCTTACCAAAGAACTAGTAAAAATAACTAAGTGGTAAATCGCTTAGTAAGTACGAATGGCAACTGATTTTAGAAACACCAATTCTGTATGGGCATCAATTTTTGCTGAGACATTGAGGCGACTGGGGCTGGCTTGTGTCGTGATTTGTCCGGGTTCTCGTTCCACGCCTCTGGTAGTCGCCTTTGCCCAGCAATCACCTGACATTGAAGTCATTTCCATTCTGGATGAACGTTCCGCCGCCTTTTTTGCCTTGGGACGTGGGAAAGCCACGGGACGCCCTGTCGCGATTGTTTGTACCTCTGGAACAGCCGGAGCAAATTTTTACCCAGCAGTCATTGAAGCAAAAGAGAGTTGCATCCCACTCCTGTTGTTAACCGCCGATAGACCATCAGAATTGCGCGATTGTCATTCCGGGCAAACTGTAGACCAGTTGAAGTTGTACGGTACTTACCCAAACTGGCAAACAGAGTTAGCTATCCCTTCCTTGGAAATGGGAATGTTAGCTTATCTTCGGCAAACAGTGATTCATGCATGGGAAAAATCCCTTTACCCCGTACCGGGACCAGTGCATCTTAATATACCCTTCCGCGACCCCCTTGCACCGCTTCCTGGTGTAGATGGGGAGACGGGAAATATCACGTCTCTAAAATCTCAGTTTGACTCAGAAGATTTCTTCTCCCACATCACAAACACCTCTCCCCCTGCATCCCTCTCCCCCTCTGTCTTTCCTTTCCACGAGTGGCTATTTGAAACGGGAATCATTATCGCTGGTGTTGCCCAACCTCAACAACCACGGGAATATTGTAACGCGATCGCATACCTCGCCCAAACTCTAAAATTTCCCGTCCTTGCAGAAGGGCTTTCACCAGTCCGAAACTATGCCGACCTCAATCCCTACATCATTTCTACCTATGACCTAATTTTGCGCGATCGTGATTTTGCCAAACAACTTGCACCGTCCATAGCGATTCAAATCGGTGAAATGCCCACCAGTAAAGAGTTACGTTCCTGGTTGACTTATACCGAAGCGCGACGATGGGTTATCGATCCAAGCGATCGAAACCTCGACCCCTTACACGGTAGAACAACTCACCTGCGCGTCAGTGTAGAGAAATTGAAGACATGGGGAGACAAGGAGAAGGAACAAAATTCCTCCTCCGACTCTTACCTGCAAAAGTGGCTGACAGCAGAAGCAAAAGTTAGGGCTACCGTTGACCGCACCTTAGAAACAATGGAAGAGTTATTTGAAGGAAAAGCCGCCTGGTTGCTTTCTCAAACATTACCAGCAGGAACGCCCATATTCATTGCTAACAGTATGCCAGTGCGGGATGTTGAATATTTTTGGAAACCCAATCAATTAGGTGTGCGACCCTTCTTTAACAGAGGTGCAAATGGCATTGATGGAACATTATCCACTGCTTTGGGAATTGCCCATTGCCATCAGAGTAGCGTGATGTTAACAGGAGATTTAGCTTTATTGCACGACACCAATGGATTTTTAATCCGCAACAAATTTGTCGGGCATTTAACTATCATTCTCATTAACAACAATGGAGGGGGAATTTTTGAAATGTTACCCATTGCTCAATTTGAACCCCCATTTGAAGAATTTTTTGGAACTCCCCAAGATATAGATTTTGCTCAATTATGTGCCACTTACAGTATTGAGTATGAATTGATAACTTCTTGGCAACACTTGCAAGAGAAACTAAACCCACTTCCAAGCAACGGAATTCGAGTTTTGGAGTTGCGAACCAATCGCAAAGCAGATGCTAAATGGCGTAAGGAGAATTTGGGTAACTTTTGTTTAAAGTATGAAGGATGAAGGATGAACGTAGGTTGGGTTGAGGAACGAAACCCAACAAAACCCGTTATTTGTTAGGTTATGCGATTTCTTTTCCTTTGCGCTCTTTGCGTTTTGGCGGTTAATTCATTGCTAATCTTCGCGCATAACACGAGTCATTAACCTATCATGTATTCTTCATCAATTTGACGCCACATTTCGGCATCCTGCTCACAATTTGAAATCTCGTATTCTGCCCATTCTCTAACTCTCCGCAATGGATGATGAAGAAACTTTATGGCTATTTCTGCTTCTTTTCTCTTTTGAGATGCTATATCACCCATATAAACTTGCAAGCTGTGTGAACCCGAACAGAACTGTTGAAAGATAGTATCGTCCTCTTCAAATTCTGATAAAACAAATTCTGTAAGTGGGGGTACCACCGGATTTCCACTGTCATCCAAATAGGGAATAGGGAGATTTCTAGCAATGACTTGTGCTCCCAAAGTACCAACTGAGCATAGCCATTTTTTCATCGCATCAAGCGGAAGATTTTGTATGAGAAAGCGATATTTCTCGATGGAGAAGTACCATCTGTATTCTTCATCCAGTATTACTTCTCCAACATTTTGCATAACTACTTCGGGATAAGATTTAGCAAGGTCAACTAAAATTTGTTCGGCACTGTTTTTTTGTGAATCGCTTTCACTAACGAGAGCCAAACTAGCAATTTTTGCTGTCCGATTTACATCAATTGTTGCCAATCTTCTCAAAATTTTATCCCAATGGTATACATCTCCACTATCTCCTTTAGCAGTTACTTCAAGTAGTTCCCATATGAGATTGGTGATGGCTGCATCCCCTAAAGTAGATTCTTGGTTCTCACTTTGCTCATTCTGCAGTCGATAGGCAATCAACTTGATAGCTACTTGAGTAACTGGTAAATTTTGTCCATTTTTGACTGAACTAGCTAACCTTTTAAGGATTTCATAGAACTCGGATTTATAAAGTGGTCTTCCAACAATGCCAAAGCTAAAACCACCCAGGTAATCCAACGACAAAATACCTGCATCAACGAGTTTTAATGCTCTCTCAACAACTTTGGTAGCATCACCACCTGCTTTAAACAAGTCATAAGCTATTGCAGGTGTTTGAATTTCAAGTTTGTCTATCCACTCATTGACTACAGTACTATGCTCGGGATGATTTCTAAGCAAACTTCCTATATATTCCCTTGCTAAACCAGTAGCTTGTGTTTCTTCTACAGCACCCATGACGATCTCCAAGCAAGCTGCATTGGCATCATATGCTCCCATAGCGTTACCCAAGTCCCAAACACTCATTGCTTGCGGTGAACAAAGCCATGCCATTTCGGCTTCTAGAAGTTCTGGCTGCTCACACAACTGTTGGGCAATACTGTTAATTTCATTTTGCCAAGCTTCTTGGCTACCTTCAAAGGAGTATCCCCAAGGAGATTTACCAACAGTCTGTATCAATCTTCCATGAAAGTTATTAGGTATAAGGTTTTGTAACCATTCTCGCACTTCTTTTGATGTATCTGAACGGATATGCAATATATCCTCTAGTTTCCTAATTAGGGATACCAAAATATCTTGAGATACAGTATTAGCCGGAAACATAGCTTTTACCTCCTCTAGATACCCATAAGCTAGAAGAGTTGGTAAATGCTCTATTGTTACACTCAATGCACCAATACGGATACTGGAAATATCACTTCTTACTGCTTTTGATAAAACATCCATGGCTTTATCCAAACATTGTTGAAACTCTAATTCTGTATGAGGTTTCCAATCTTTAGGAGGAATGCGCCCAGCAACCACAGGCGCTCCTAATACACGCGAACCTCTTGTATCAAAAGCTCTACTCAAGCTTTTTAATGCCAAATCTATTTGCGCTTTATCTTCTGTGAATAATCTTCGCTCTAATAAATCCATTCTTTCAGCAAAAGGCACAGCTGTACCAGATAGGAAAATCTGGAATAAGTCTTGCCAGGTATGTGTAGCGTTGTTAGCCAAATTAAATTCCGTTTCCGCAAGGGCTAGTTTCCATAAAATGGATTCTCCATATTGGAAAAACTCAGGAAATGCTGACATTCGCTTTGCTAACCGTACTAAGGAACGCCTTGTTCCTCTATGTTCCCCAGATATTTTCAATAGTTCATCGTGAGAAGCTCTATCAATTAAACGTGCTAGAGATGGCAAATAGCGATCGGGGTAAATTTCTACTAAGACTACAAATTTATCTACTATTGAACTATCGCTTAAATCAATCGGTTGAATCTGGGCAGTCCAATTCCGAAAAAATTCGCCAACAATGCGGCGCACCTCCTGGGAAGCGCTAGTAGAGACACGATTGAGAAAAGAGTCTAGAAGTGAATTGGGAATTTTGGTCAAAAATTCAGGCGGGTTATATTCCACCCATCGCTTCCATGCTCCTGCAAATGACACTTGAGCAATGATTCCAGGAGTAATGTAAAGATATCTTCCTGCAAAAGCAATAAATCCTGGAGCATCTTTCAATTGTTGAGCAATTTCTAAAATTTTAGTCCTCTCTAGTTTCAGAATCTCACATAGAATGTCTAGCTCTTCTTTAACATCATCACGATATCCTACTTTGCTGAATAGAGAGATAGCTTCTATAATTTGCAATTTTTCTTCACTATTGATACGGTTACGTAGGTAACTTCTAACATCACTCAAAATAGAGCCCATATTGCCTTGAGCAGCAATTTCATCATCTTGACTGCATAAGTCAGCAGCTAATCTTACAAATCCACGAGATAAATTGACATATGCAAGACGACGATCTATTGGAACTCTAGGAAAATTTTTCTCTAAGATAGTCTCTACATTTCTTTCAGGAATTCTTTCCAACCATGCCTGTCCAATGTCAGCAATTCGTTCTCCAGAATTATCAATACAAATAACTCTAGCACGCTGTGTTTCACCTTTGAGGATTGTTTTTAATTCATATTGAGTTTCAGGCAGACACTCATCAGCAACCAATATAAGATTTACAGCTTTATCCCTTACTAATGAATAAGCTATTAATAATGCTTTGTCATCAATAGCATAAAGGACAAGGTTGTTTGCTCCCGCGATACTAGCTAAAGCTTCATAGACAAATCTAGTTTTACCAACTCCCGCTTCACCTTGAAGTGTAAAAATAACACTTTTACAGGGAATGCTAAAGTTGACATGGTCGAGAATAGTTGGTTTCACAGCAGCCCATGCTTCTACTTCAACATACTGAAATGTTGGTTTTGTAATGGTTTTTCCCCAGTCTTCAAGACTCAGACATTGCATTAAATCGGGTTTAAAGAATGACACAATAATTGCTGGAAGCTGGCTAGCCCAAGCAGCAAGATCGGATGCAGTCACTACTCTAGATTGAGGTGCAGAAGGGTTTAGCTTTTTAACTTCTTTATCAAGAATCTGCTCCCATTGATTTTTCTTGGCTGGGGGAAGATCGTCACAGATACAAAAGCGATAACCATATCCTTGCTGAATCAGCTGTTTTGAGTACGGCTTTTTTACCTCTTTGCGAAGCTCTGAATCAGATATATTACTGTAATTGGTAGCTTTATATTGCCAGCAAGTGGGTACGTTCATCCAACCTGTAAGATTACCAGGCATGGGTTGACGAACTTCGGTATCAACTCCTTTGTCACCCAAATTAGTACGTAAGTTGGTTGATATTTCTGATAGTTGTACACCCTCAGTGTAGGCTTCACTTCGGATTAATGAATCAACAAACTCGGTGAAGCGCTCACCACCTGGTGTTCTTAAAGAGAAAATGTCATAGGAGTTAATTTTCCACATTTGTTTAAATATTACCTACAGTATTGTCAAAATTTATATATTAGGTGACTTGTTGAGTATTGTTTTATTATAATTATAATTAGCGATCGCTGTGTAAAGCTCATTAGAACAGATGATGCTTTTACTAAAAGCACGAGCGTATTCAAAATTAAATCAATGACTTCTAATTCAATTCCAGCCGATATTGAAAGAGCAACTCGATGCTGTGAATATTGCTTCATTTGATGTCACCTTAGCCCAGAGCATATAAAAGCTGACCAATAGCAGGGGTGAGAAAAGGGAAATTGCTCTTGGGAGTTTTTGGCTGTATTAAGTGGTTCAAGTACGCGACCGTAAGCTTGATATTTACTATGCCATTCCAAATACTCTTGAGAATCAGGTGGGTATTGACTAATTTTTTTTCTGGCTTCTCTCCAAATAGCAAGTGCTTGTTGGGAAATTTGTTTGATATCTTCTTTAGAGAGCGATCGCAGTTGAATTTGAGCTTGCTGTAAAGCGGTTGGGCGACTTTTACCATGTTTGCGATGTTGATAGTAAAAACTGGAAAATAGCCCTGTCGCTAAATCATTGACTGACCATAATGTGCTCAAAACGCTTCTAGCACCTGCACATAAAAAGCCAGTAGAGAGGGTAAGAATATCATCTGTAAGCGATGGGATTCCTAAATGGGTCTCACAGCAAGCAAGAAACACATCGGAAAGATTGGGCAACCGCCAGCTGGGAGTCATCAACTGCCCCAAAGTGATGTCACCATCTCCCAACTTAAGCACGGATTCTAAAGGTTCGTAGAGGCAAGACTCGGCATGATGACACGAGTGAAGCACTTGAACTTGTTCGGCAAGCTGGCGGTATTTGGCTTTGGTAGCTTGGCTGGTACCTCTTAATCTTCTATTTAAGGGAATATTGTATAACTGGGCAATTTGTTCGCCTTCAAAATTTGCACATGGAAGGTTATTGTTGGCATCTTCAACAAGACCGTAGGAGAGAGCGTTTGCAACTTCACCGCGTTCTTGGCAAAATTCAAGAATTTGGCAGCTGGGGATGTAGCGAATTAGGAATTTATCACCCAGATATTCATGGTCTTTAATAGGCAAAGCAGCAAAGGGAATCTGATGCAGTGTTAGGTGAGGTACTACAATTAATTCTTCAATTCCCTTAAGATGTTGAACAATTAAATCAGTAAGTTGCAGCCGTTGAGCGAGTTCGTCCAGAATAGTGTTGATTTGGTTTGTCCAATTGTCACGATCGCTAACATAAGCAATCAACCAGTTTTGAAAAATCCAGTTTTGCAATGTCTCTAAACCTTGTCCCATACAAGTATGCAAGGTAATTTGGTTTTGCTGCAGGACAAAAATATGGGTATCGTTGCTTGTAGTATAAAAACTTAGGATAGCAGTAGTAGGCTGGTCAATCAGTTGTTGCATTTGAGCAAAGTCCAGGGCAGCCACCTGAATTTCACCAGCCAGAACGGGGTCTAAACGTCTAATGTTTTCCCAAATTTTTTGTTTGGCAGTTTCTAAGGTTGCTACTGCTTGATTGTAGGCTTGCCATGTAGCCCGAGTGTTTGAACTACCTTTGTTCTTGCCAGTGCGATCGCGTTCTTCATCAATTTTCTGTTGTAAGTCGTTGTACTGTTGCAATAAATTCTCTACTTCTGGAGGAATTTCACCTGCTTTGTAGAGGTCGTGACTTACCATTAAATCTACTAAACGTTTAGATCGCGATCGTTCTGCGTATTCAAAGGCTTTTTCGATTTGTCCTGCATTGATGCAAGCTTGAACCATGTTGGCATAAATGTCGAGAGCATCTTTCAGAATTTTTTGACGTCGTAATTCAGAGCTTGACCAACTGCGAAGTTTTTCTACAGCATTAATAGCAGCAGTGTAACTTTCAATTGCTGTTAACCATAATCTTACACTAAATGCAGCATCACCCATGTTCCTTCCAGTTCTTAGGCAGTCCATAGGAAAGGCATTGAAAGTGTAAACTTGTAATGCCTTTTTATAGCAGATGAGTGCTTGTTCCAGATTTTCTGTTGGATTACCTTGTATGCGTTCCTGGTATGCAACACCCAAATTGTTTTGGGTGTTATTTTGGAACCGAGCCCATTGTTCTGGGCATTCGTAATAGGTAAAAATTTGAACAGCGATTTTATAACCAGTTACCGCAATATCTATATTATTTGCCCTACTACCAAAACTAAGCTCTCGATTATTTGCCCTACTACCAAAACTAAGCTCTCGAATGATATCACTAAAATTACCTATTTCTTCACCCCTTGCTTTTGCTTCTTCTGGTGTTGCTACAGTTAAAAGTTCTGTTGCCCAATCTTGTAAAATCTGAGGCAAGCTGTCATCCAGTTTATCTAGATTTTCTTTCAGGAATTGCTTTAATAGTTGGCTTTCGTTTTCACTTTCGTTCAGTATTTCAAATAAGTTAAACAAAAAATCAAAATATAATTTCCGTGTTTTGTAAATTTGATTTTGTATTTTCTTACTATAATGATTCATATTAATTTTGTGAAAATAACAGAAAAGATAATCAAATATTGTTAATGTGCTTGATTGAAAAATGCTTTGATTGTATTTAGCACTATAATCATTAATTTTTTCCCAGTACAAAATTTAACCCATGTTGAACCTTAGTGTTCTTGGCAGCTGTGGTGATTACAACTCTAGAAACTAGAGCAACGCGCTGCCTCGTCTTAGTGATTTTTTAATAGGTGATATTTTGGCGATAAAAAAGTAGCATTCGGTTATTTATCACACTGTAATAAAATTGTTTCTTAATGTTGTTACTTTTTTCTATTTACATAAATACCTATGCTGTATTAACTAGTATCTAATCAGATGCTTAAGGGATAATTTCTGACAACTTTTCCAACAGTTGTTCTGCTAAGTCGAGTAGCTCGATGTCATTTTTTGTATGACTCGAATTACGAAAACGATCGCTACCAGTAACACCACCTGCTAAAACTTTTTTGACTTCGCAAAGCCTATCATCTTCATCAGGAATGTGAAAGCATTTTTCTAAATTTGCTGCGGTTTCTGAAATAGATTTGCTTTCTAGCTGTTTCCTAACTTTCACCGCAACTGGGTCGTTACTTTCTAAAAAATCAGTAACAGACTTTAATACCGAGATAGTTGATTGTGAGCATGAGGCAGAATCAATATCAGATAAATCTATCTTCAATGGTTTAATTTTTGGCTTTTCTGTTTCCGGCTGGGAAATAAAATGAACTTCAATAGTGTAACCTGCAGCCGCCGCAATTTTTGCTAAAGTTTCCAGTTTAGGGATTTGTTTGCCTGATTCAATCCTTGCTAGTTGGGATTGCTTCATTCCTACCCTTGCCGCAAACTGCCGCTGGGTAAGCCCTGTTTCACTTCTGAGAGCAATGAGCCGACTAGCAATGTCAAATTCTGCCTCTAACGCATCATACTCTGCTTTGAACGCTGGATCTGATAACAAATCAGCACGTATCGAATCCCAGTTTATGGAGTTTTCAGTCATGTTTTTTGCCTCCTTGGCTGAGACTTTTTTTGCTTCATCAGTGATGTTTTGTTACTCGGCGTCTGCTAGAAAAGCTTTCATCCGAGATTCAGCAATCTCAAGTTCTTTCTTTGGAGTCTTCTGAGTTTTCTTTTGAAAGCCATGCAGTAAAACAAATCGCTGACCTGTGTAGGCAAAATACAAAATTCGGTAAATGTTTGTATCTTGTTCTACCCGAATCTCAAATAGCTTTGAGCCTTTCATAGAACGCACGTGGGGCATTCCAACCGATATACCGTATTCCTTAAGCAAGTCAAATGTCCGGGCAAACTTTGCCTGGACTTTAACCTCTTGCTCTTCAAACCAAGCCAACACAGGAGAACTACCATCAGACAACTTATAGAACTCAACTTGCCATTGCACCACTTAACTTTGTTTAGCTTAGATAACAAAAATGTTATCAAATGCTGGCAGCTTTGTCAACTCTGGGTGAACGTATAAGAATTTGTATCTTGAGGGAAGGTGCTGGATGTTCAAAACGGACAAACTGATAACCCTTACCATTCGTCACTAACCCCCAAACAGATGATTGCTGCTGTAAGCTTTTAACAGCATAAGTGACCAGTTGGGCTAAACCCTCAAATACTTCTACTGCACTATTTTTCGTTTCTATCACCAAAATCTAAAAAGTCAATGCAGTGGTTGTTGCCTTCAACGGATATAGCGATAGCTTCGCTACAGCATAGCGGCAGATAAGCACATAGTAAAATCCTGCCAATCGCGATTAGGGGCTTCCAAATAAAAAATATCCTAAAATTTCTTGTGGTGCGGGCATCTTGCCCGCCACTTATCCACCCAATTCGGCACATAAATTATACCAATTCTTTTTAAACGTGAAACATATCTCTACTCCTCCCTCAACTTTTTAAACTCTTCTGTTGTAAAGGGATTCTTACCTGCACTTAAGGCATTAATCCAGCTTTGTCGCTGTGATTTTTGCTCAGAATTATCAGACCATTTAATAAATGCCTGAAAATCTTCAATCGCTCCTTTGAAATCGCCAGTTAACGCTCTCGCTAGACCTCGGCTATCAAGAATCCCTCCATCTTTTGGTGCAAGAGCAACTGCTTTTTCACAGGCAAACATCACGTCTTTGGCAAACATTCGCAAGCTACCATCCCAACAAAGAGAATTCCAATCATTGGCAGAGATTGTTAAAGAGGGATCGAGTTTTTGAGCATCTTTGTAAAGAGCGATCGCTTCTTTGATTTTATCCTGCTTTACCAGTGCTTCTCCTCGTGTAATAACAGCAATTGCTTTTGGATTATTTTCTAGCTCTTCTGTCTCTGGATTCAGGTCAATATTTCGCTCCAGTTGTTGTGCTTTTTTAAACTTAACTAATGCTGCCTCAATTTCGCCTTCTTGGGCGAGTTCTATGCCTTGGACAACTATAGCTGGTGCTGCTTTTACTTCTGAATTGTAGTTTAGTTTGGAGTTCCATACCTTGGCTTTATTAAACTTAACAACTGCACCCTCAAAATTCCCCTCTGTTGCTAATTTCTCACCTTGTTCTATTAAAGTCGATGCGGCGGCACTCAGGAGAGGCTTTGTTTGACATCCCTGAAGGTCTGCCAATGTTTCAGGATGCTGGGGTAAATAATATTGGAGCCAATTGCATCCCAACCTAAGTAAATTTTTTAGATCGAAGTCCCACAGTTTTACTGTCTTGTCGGAACTTGCAGAAGCGATGGTCTTGCCGTCGGGGCTGAAGCTGACGCTATAAACCTCGGCGGAATGACCTTTGAGGGTTTTGAGTTCTCTGCCTGTGGTATCCCACAGTTTTACCGTGTTGTCCGAACTTGCAGAAGCGATGGTCTTGCCGTCGGGGCTGAAGCTGACGCTCAAAACCTCGGCGGTATGCCCTTTGAGGGTTTTGAGTTCTCTGCCTGTGGTATCCCACAGTTTTACCGTGTTGTCCCTACTTGCAGAAGCGATGGTCTTGCCGTCGGGGCGCATCACCGTGCCTTCTACTTTTGCTCCTGTTACAAGCGGCTGTCCAATAGTAACCTCTCCGTTGTGCTGCACTAACAAAACGGATTCTATTGTGACTTTCTCATCCGGTTCGGCAGAAAGCAACTCGATATCATAAAAGCGACCTGGTTCGACTCTAATTTGTTTGCCGCCAGTCTCAATAATTGCGTAAGTCATGGAATTGTCCTTGAGGTTGCCGTACAGGTAGCTGAGCTTTATGCTTTTAAACAGCTTCTCAGCTTTTGTATCGTCTTTACCTGATCCGAGCAGGAATTAGACAGACAATCCGTAATCATAGCTTAACAAATAGCTTAATGTCAATTCACCTAGGCTTTGCCAGTCGCTAAGGTTAATTCTTCAGCTTCTTGTCTACTTGCAGACGCAAAAGATGGAGCAGACAACGAGCAAGCTTTCCACTCTGATTTTACTAATACGTTCAGTAGCTGACAGGTGCCCCCACGCTGCCCTTGTGGTGTGTAATAACGACAGTAACGACAAGATGAAACACAAGAAGATTTTAAGGTTGCCATGTTAAAAATTGATTAAACGTTAAAAAAGTTTTTAGCCACATATTTAAACACTCTCTTTATCAGTATGGCTTTCCCATCTTTAAATTTGGGTAGAAATTAGATAATGTTCTGAAAAACTTTGTACTTCTCAATATTGCTTAATTGAGAATTTTTACTTAAGTACTGACTAAAGAACATTTGTAAAAATCTTGACAGATTGGGAAATGAATTTTGTAGCTAATTTAGCAGATAAATTTTCTAATTGTCTCTTGTTTTCAGCTTTCCTGTTGTTGGTAGCAAACCCTACGTGTAAGTAGATCGGGACAAATAAAGTCAACAAGTTTTGGTTGTGAAGCGATCGCAATTCCCCCAATTTATACTACAATGTAATACAAAAGAGTACAAATGCACTCCCCAGAGAAAACCCTTACTTCCTACTTAATCTTAAGTTCTCAAAAAAATCCATATGCAAAGAATAGAAGTTGAAAAAAGAACAATTCTAGTTGGGCTAGCAGGTAGCCACGGATACGGGTTAAATAGACCCGATTCCGATTACGACTACCGAGGCGTATTTGTAGCAGCCAAAAATTACTATTTGGGATTTGACATTATTGAACAAAAAGATAGTGGATGGGATGAACCAGGAATATTTCCCTTTCTGGATAATAATAAAGACACAGTCATATACGAATTAAGAAAAATACTTCAGTTACTTGCAGGAGCAAATCCCAATATTATAGAATTATTGTGGTTAACAAAATATCCTGTTTTAACAGCTGTAGGTCAGCACTTAATTAATCAGAAAAAAATATTCTTGACTAAAAAAGTCAAGCATACTTACTCTGGGTATGCCTTTGCCCAAATAAAAAAAATGGAAACTCATCGCAAGTGGTTGCTCAATCCGCCACAAAAGAAACCACTTCCATCTGATTATGGTATAGAAGACGAAGTACCACTTACAAAAGATGAGTTAAACGCTTTTTTGGAATATCTTTATAACTTAATTAGAGGTAAAATTGAATTTTTAGAAGAAGCAGACCAGTTATATAAATTGCTGACAGCAGATATAGACTTTAAAGGCGTGTTGAAACAGTATCCGCTAGCTGATGAAGCTTTGGAATATACACAAAAATTAACAAATAGCCGGAAAGATTTTATTCGCTTGCTAAAGAAAAGCCAAACTTATCAAGTGGCTTTAAGAGAATGGAAAGCTTACTTAGCATGGCAAGAAAATAGAAATCCAGCTAGGGCGGAGATGGAGAGAAAATCGGGTTACGACCTCAAACATGGAATGCATTGTATCAGATTGTTACGCAGTGGGCTAGAAATCTTGCAGAAAGGAGAAGTGATTGTAGACCGAAGAATAGGTGGAGATGCAGAGGGGTTAAAAGCGATTCTTCGGGGAGATTATTCTTACGAGCAAATAATGAAGATGGCAGAAGATTTAGTTGCTGAAATGGACAAAGTTTACGAAGCGTCTACTTTGCCCGACCGTCCTAATCTAGAACAAATCAATGAATTGTGTATGGAATTGGTAGAGATGCAAGGTTGGAGTTAAAGAGTTTGAAAGATATATACAAAACCGTAGGCACTAGTAATAAGAAAAAACAATGCTGCTAATTGATTTACTCTAATTTCTGGGGAAGGGGCAATAGCTTCTCTGACCAATATGGACATTGACGCTCCAACTACCAAACTCCACCCTAATATCATATAAGGTGTCTCTAAGGTAAAATTCCAAACTATCAGCATTGCAATTGCTACCAAAACCATCAGCATCTCTACAAACCGGGGTGGGTTGTACTGGCTGGATAGTATAAATGTACTGAACCAAAAACGCCAAAATCTCATAAGAACTGATTTGTCATTGGTCATTTGTCATCGGTCATTGGTCATCGGTCATTGGTCATTGGTCTAAAGTCAAAATATACGGTTGTTAATTAATGGTTGACTCTAAACGCTTGACTAATGACTAATGACTAAGGACTAACTTCTAACTTTTTGTCCCGTACCGTTTCTTTGTGTGGTTTCATCGGGAATTTCTATGCCAAAGACGCGACTAAAGGCTTTTTCAACCTTGTAGCCAGAATCAATTGACTCTAAGGGGTCTTTCCGCAGCCTGTGGCGCAGACACAAAGTAATCACCCGGCGAATATCATCAACTGTGACTTCACTACGCCCTTCAAACGCAGTGATTGCTTTTGCGGCGCGGTTAGTAACGATATCACCCCGCAGTCCATCAACATCAAGTTCGGAACAAACTTCAGAGATTTTCACCCGAAGGTCGTAGTCTATTTTGACCGATGGCAAAAGCTGTTGGGCATTGACAATTTTTTGTTGCAGTTCTTCCTGCTGAGATTTGTATTGCTCTAAGAATGCTGGAGGATTTTGGTCAAATTCTGCCCTTTGCTCAACGATTTGCACGCGTAAGGCTGGTTCTTTAACCGTATGAATTTCCGCGTGCATTCCAAAGCGATCGAGAAGTTGAGGACGCAGTTCACCTTCTTCAGGGTTACCAGAACCGACAAGCACAAAACGTGCTGGGTGACGAATCGAAATTCCTTCCCGTTCTACCGTATTCCAGCCACTAGCAGCAGAGTCAAGAAGCACGTCTACGAGGTGGTCATCTAGCAAGTTCACTTCATCTACGTAAAGGATACCCCGATTGGCTTTTGCTAAAAGTCCCGGTTCAAAGGCTTTGACACCTTCTGATAAAGCTTTTTCGATGTCAATGGTGCCGCAAACTCGGTCTTCTGTGGCTCCCAATGGTAAATCTACCATTATAACCTTTTTTTGAACTGTGGGAATATCCGCCCCTTGCTCTAGCTGTTGGCGGACTTCATCGCTCATCAAATCGGGGTCGCTGGGATGGCTGTTGAATGGATCGTTAACAACCACAGGGATTTCTGGTAGCAAGTCAGCCAGCGCCCGGATGGTTGTGGATTTCCCCGTACCGCGATCGCCCATAATCATGACACCGCCAATTTTAGGGTCTATCACGTTCAACAACAGAGCCAGTTTCATTTCTTCCTGACCCACAATTGCTGTAAATGGGAATACCACACGACGCGTACTTGCCGTAGCTTGAGCAGTTGGACTCACTAAATTACCTTATCTATATATTTCTTATTACCGTCTTTATTGTGCCATAGGTAGCGTTCTGGGGAACTGAGGGAAGAGATGAGATAGCACACAGAGTTACTGGATATTGGGCAAACGGGAGTACACAAAGCGATTCATCCAATTTTCCAGATACAGGCGGTTAGCTTGTTGTTGATAGGGTTCTTGAGTACCCAATGGATAGGGTGATAACCCTTTAATGGCCGCCGTCGCAACGCAAAACATAGATTTTTGGAAGCTGCGGCAAATTTGTACCCGTAGATTATCTTCTCCACGATGCGATCGCATATACAGCTCGTGTAGGTAACTGGGTAAAAAATGGCGCAAATCTTGCATGAGTAAAGTAGGAGGAATTCCCGCACTACCTATTAAAAGCGGTTCTGCATAAAGTGCCCCATAAGTAAACTCAGATAGGGCTGGAGATATTTGACGGGCTTGTGCGTTGTAGGAAGTTGTGCCAAAAAAGGGGGTTCCTCGGAAGAAAATTGCTTCGACATAGGGTACAGCTACGTCTTGCAAAAACTTTAAACTTGTTGTTTCTGGAATAATTTTGTAGAGTTGACCGCGAATAAAGACAGTATAAGCAATGGGTTGTTTAGCTGCTGCGGTCAAACCTGACTGGATATGGTCTACAACTTGAGGAATGGAGGTGATTTCCTGACGATTGTAGCGATGGGATAAATCATTGAAGATATTGGTCATCACTCTCCAGAATTGTCCCAAAGCATTATAATACACAAGTTGCCGAACTTGCTCTGTAAAGAAGGCAGGGAATAAATGATGAAAGCCTCTTAATAGTAAATTGTTTTGAGTTTTTGCTAGAACTGCTTCTTGGGCAGCTTGCTCAAATTCTGGAGAATTTAAGTAAGTATCCAAACTACTACCACCATGCCAAAACATAGTTTTAGCGCAGTATTCTGCATACTCAAAATTAAAGCGATCGTGCCATCCATAACGCAGTAACTTTGCTGTCGTGACTTTACCATTAAAGTGTTTCCAGAAGGGAAATGGTTCTAGGAAAGCATTTTTAGAAATGTAGAGAAGGTTCCTTGAATATGCATCCAAAACAAATGCATAGCTGTGTAGAATTCCAACAACTTCTAACAAATTTTGAGGGGAATCAGGTAACAGAGCTTCTCCTGCTTCCAATCGATTAATGTACTCGTTTAGAGGATGAACAATTTGTTGAACTTTTGAAAGAGTAGCAATCATTGTTGTTTCTCCGAGCAAATGAACAAAATCAGTGACAGATGACCAGTTATCAAATTTTGTTTGCTGATAATTGGTCATTTTTCACTGAGAATTGATAGCTGGTAACTGTTAAGGCGGTTGTTGTTGCTTCGCTTCTACCAATGAGCCAATTAGGTTGGATTCCAAGGAGGATAATAGTTGCTGCTAAAATAACAGCAGGTATGTGTTCTGACCATTTCACACGGGGTAGTTCTGCGATCGCATCAGGAATTTGACCAAAAAAGGCGCGGTTAACTAACATTAAAAAGTACACTGCAGTAAAGCCAGTGCCTACCATGCAGAGTAGGGTTTGTATGGGAAAGATGGAAAAACTCCCTCGGAAACATAAAAACTCAGCAACAAAACCTGCCATACTGGGGATACCTGCACTTGCCATGACTGCTAGTACCATGAGGGTGCCAATCACTGGTAAACCCTGTTCTGGATGGAGTAAACCTTTGAGAATGTTGAGATTGCGACTGCAAGTTTTGTCGTAAACTATACCAACTAAGAGAAAGAGCAAGCCAGATATCAAACCGTGGCTTATCATTTGCATCAACGCCCCCATCAAGCTTACAGGAGTTGCGGCAGATGCTGCTAACAAGACATAACCCATGTGCCCAATAGAACTGTAAGCAACCATCTTTTTCATGTCCGTTTGGGCGATCGCTGCAAACACTCCGTAGAGAACACTGACGACAGCCCAAGTAGCAAGCCAGGGAGCAAGGACTGACCATGCTTGGGAAAATAAACCCAAGCCAAACCGCACTAAACCATAAGTTCCTAGCTTTAACAGGACTCCTGCTAAGAGTATGGACACAGGAGTAGACGCTTCAACGTGAGCGTCGGGTAACCAGGTGTGGAAGGGAACAAGAGGTGTTTTGATAGCAAATCCCACCAAAAGGGTGACTAGCAAGGGAAGTTGAACTTCTAAAGGTAAGACAGATGAGAGTGAGGGATTGTAAGCAAAGCTATTAGCACCACTAAACCCAACTAATCCCAAAAAACTTGCAAGTAGAAAAATTCCAGAAATCGCCGTGTAAATCAAAAACTTTGTTGCTGCGTACTCGCGACGATCGCCTCCCCAAATCGCAATCAGCAGATACAGGGGAATTAATTCCACTTCGTAAAACAGGAAGAACAATAGCAAATCTTGAGCCAGAAAGGCACCAGCTACCCCAGCATTTAAAAGCAAAATGAGGGTATAGTAAAACCGGGGTCGATGGGTCAGTGGGTTGGTACAGTAAATCGCAATGCTTGTAAGTAAACCATTAAGGATGAGCAAAGGGAGAGATAAACCATCAATGCCCAAATGATAATTGATGCCTAATGTCTCTAGCCAAGGTACGTATTCCTGAAATTGCCAATTGGAATTGAGAAGTTGAAATTGGCTTCCTAAGAATATCGACCAAATCAACAGACTGATGGCGATCGCAAATGAAATCCATCTTGCAAGTCTTGGTGTCACTTTGGGAAAAAATGCGATGAAGACAGCACCGAGTACTGGTATCCAAATGAGGGGACTGAGCATAGTGGATAGTGGTTAGTGGATAGTTGACAAAGTCATAAAAACGGTCAAAAAACTCACGCCCAGTAAAATTGTGAGCACGTAAAATTGGGACTTTCCTGAGGCGCTGTATTTCAAGCTTTGACCGGTTAAAACTGTGGCAAGACCTAATAAATTTACCGCACCATCCAGAATGAAGCGGTCAAACCAAGCCGTGAATTTTGACAGTTGTGCTACAGCAAAAACAATGCTGACACGGTAAATTTGGTTGATATAAAAGTCGTAAGCCAACATCTCGTGTAAGAATTTTGCTGTTTTATGTACTGGTCTTAGCCAAACTCTTCGCAGTTCAACGATGGCCCCAAGCCCGTAACCCAATATGCCAGATAGAGTCAGCAAAATAGTTTCTGACCTACTCACGGATATCCATGACGGTATCAGATCCAGACTATGTAGCATGGAGGGTACTGATAGGGTAGTCACCGTCAAAATAACCATTGGTAATGCCATTTGCCAGCCGACTTCAGGTGCGCGACGAGTTTTGACTTGAGATGGACCTAAGAATACAAGACGAAACACGCGAGTGAGGTTAAAGGCTGTCAAACCGTTAACCAAAAGCAAGATACCCACCAACCAAGGTGCTTCTAGCCAAAATTGCTCAATTCCTCGTTGCATTGCCCAGAAGCCTCCGAGGGGTAACAATCCAATGAGCCCTGCTGTAGCGAAAGCAAAGGCACTAGCTGTAATGGGCATGGTTTTTAAGAGCCCTCCCATTTCTGTTAGATCTTGAGTGTTGGTTGTTGTGATGACGCAACCAATACTCATGAATAACAAAGCTTTGGCAATGGCATGAGCCAAAATCATCATTAGGGCGAAATTTGTCCATTGCATTCCAACGGCAATGAAGACTACCCCCATGTAGGCACTTGTGGAATGAGAGAGAGCACGTTTGATGTCGATTTGAGAGATTGCGACAAGGGATGAGCCAAGAGCGGTCACTGTACCAATGATAATCAAAGTTGTCATTGCAACAGGTGAAATCGCCAGAATGGGTTGGAGTTTCACCAATACATATGCACCGCAAGCAACCACGAGAGAATTCCGCAAAACTGAGGCTGGGCTGGGGGCTTCCATCGCTTCATCTAACCAAAGATGAAGGGGGAACTGGGCACATTTTCCTGTTGGACCTGCAATCAGTGCCAAGCATAACAGCGCGATCGCTGGTGATGGTAAATGGGTTGTTTGTGCCCATTGATACAGTTCTGGAAAGTTTGTACTGCCTGCAAGAGTTGAAAGCCCTACCACTCCCATGAGAAGCAAAATGTCACCTACTCGCTTGGTAAGAAATGCGTCACGCGCTGCTGTAACCACCAAGGGCTGTGCGTACCAAAATCCCACTAGGGAGTATGTTGACAGAGTCAGCAGTTCCAACCAGCCGTAGGAGAGTAACAGGGAATTGGAAAGCGCCAAACCACTCATTGCCCCTTCAAAAAATCCCATAAGCGCAAAAAAGCGGGCAAGGGCATAATCTTTTTCCATGTATCCCAGAGCATATATCTGGGCTAACAGGCTTAAACCTGTCACGAGTTCGATCGCCCCAACACTAATTGATGAGATTTCTAGGGCAAATGATAGGTTTAAATCCGCGACTTTAAACCAGTGAATGAGTAACTGTTGTGGTGGTTGCTTCCACAGTACACAAAAGACGATGAGACCGTGAATGTAGGCACTCAAAGTCATGAGGAGATTCAGGGAAGCAGCCGGACCCGAACCCGTGCGACGTATGATTTGAGTTGACCAGGGCAAGGTCAGGACTGCCCCGAGCAAGCCGTAGAACGGGATTAACCACGTGGTTTGAATGAAAAAATCTGTCATGAAGGTACCTCATAGGGGATGAAGAATCGAAGATGGAATTATGAAAACCTTTTACTTCTTACTTCACACTGCACACTTCACTGTTTTGCTGTCAGTTCACACTTCACATTTCGGATTTTGGTCGCTGTTAACTGATAACGGTTCGCTGTTTGTCTATGTCGCAGCTTGCGATTGCCCGTTGGTGTAAATTTTACGATTGCGTTCTAAAAGCCCATCCCACTGCACTATGAGGGTGCTACCCATTTTTTCTTGTTGTTTTGCCCATGTTGAGAATAGGTCAAGGCAAGAATGGTCTATGTAAGCCAGTTTATCTAAATGGATGTGCAATTCTGTTTTTGGAGGGATTGCCTCTAGAAGACTTGCTAACTTTGGCAGCCTCACAAATGTTGCTGCGCCTTCTAGATAAATATCAACTCGCCCGTTGTTTTCATCTTTCACAACTTGAATGTTGAGTTTGGATACTTTGTAAATCAGTGAAATCGCTGTCAGTACAATACCAATTAGGACTCCTGTTAGGAGTTCTGTTGCTACAATTCCTATCAAAGTGGCAAAGAAGATGACCAGAGGAAAGCGCCCGTATTTCTTGAGATGGCGAATATGTTCTACTTCTATCAACTTGTAGCCAGTGTAAACCAGTATTGCTGCTAGGCTACAAGTTGGAATTATTCTCAATAATCCAGGTGCGGCAATCACCAGCATGAGCAGCCAAAGTCCGTGAAGCATGGCAGATAGTCTTGTTTTTGCGCCTGCTTCCACGTTCACAGAACTGCGAACTATCACTCCGGTCATTGGCAAAGCACCAAGTAGCC
Organism: Scytonema sp. NUACC21; assembly: GCF_054684315.1. Classification (NCBI taxonomy): domain Bacteria; kingdom Bacillati; phylum Cyanobacteriota; class Cyanophyceae; order Nostocales; family Scytonemataceae; genus Scytonema; species Scytonema sp. NUACC21. The sequence goes on from NZ_BAAFZH010000081.1 coordinate 34,048, forward strand.
CACACAGCATATTGCCAAATCCTTGTGCTGCTAATTCGCGGTCAAAATCTGTTCTCTGTCCGGTATGGAGTCGATCTACTGCGGCAGCTGAGAGTAAGCTTTCCGCACTGGCAATGAACGCAACAGCTATAGCTTCTAGTAAGACAGGAGCGTGAATCAGCCGTGGTAAGGTGGCAAGGGATGGAAGTTGAATTGCCTCTAAGAGATTTGAAGGGACATCAACATAATCAACGGGTAATTTATACACTGCAGCAATTGTTGTGGCAATGATGACACAGACAAGTGCGCCCGGTACAAGCTTCAGGCTGGGTGGCTTGAACTTTTCCCACAGAACAAGAGTAACGATAGTTGTGATACCCAGTAAAGCTGCAATATGATGAACGCTCCCATCCATTGGGAATATAGCTTTATAAATCACTTTGGGAATTGTGAACAAGTTCTCTAAGCCGTGTGAGCGGGGTGCATCATCCAGCATGACGTGAAACTGAGATGCCAAAATCAGTACACCAATACCTGAAAGCATTCCATAGACAACGGCGGGAGACATGGCACGAAATAGCTGACCAAGTTTAAAGATCCCTGCGAGCAATTGGATGAGACCCGCCAAGATAAGTATGGGACCAAGCATATCAATGCCATATTGCTGTATGATTTCTGCAACAATGACAGCAAGCCCTGCAGCTGGTCCGCTTACCAGCATTGGAGAGCCGGATACAGCATTAACAACAAGCCCACCAACTATTCCTGTCACTATGCCACGGGCGGGGGAAACTCCCGAGGCAATGGCAATTCCCATACATAGAGGGAGGGCAACAAGAAATACAACAAACGATGCTGGTACTTCACTGGTGAATGAGGGTCTATCCCTAATGCTCATTATGTTTCTCATTTGCTTGTCCTCCGATTGCAATTTTTGATGTTGTATGACCAACAAAGGATGAAGGATAAAAGATGAACAATAGGTTGATAGATGAATAAAAGCCCACGGCAGTTGCTTTAAACTCTGGAAAACAACCAATGCACTGCCTTCTCGTATTAATAGGGCTTACTTTATACTTCATCCTTCAGTTGACTTTAAGTATTTACTGATGGGTTACGCCGAATCTGAGTCTGCCTTCTATCGAGCTATAGCTATTGTTACCATTTACAATTCTTTATTTTTCTAAAAATTAAAAAATATTTCATGAAAGAAGTATGAATTGATTATGAGAAATTTCTCACAATCGGGTGCTATTTCATGGTGTGGCTAGCTAGCATCTACGCGACTGAAAAATCTCTTTCTTTTGGGAGATGCCACGTAATGAATAAACAGTGTTTTGTTAAAAAAAGTACTTTGTTTAAGAATAGGTTAAATTTTATAAAAGAAAAATGTATAAAGGTGAACTCATGGAACAACCCAATCAGGAAGATAAAGACAGTTTTCTTTATCCGCGAGGTCGTTACTACGGTCAAGTTAAGCCACAAAACCTAATTTTTAACGCCAATCTCCAAGAATTTGCTCAAAAGGTTGGCATTATTACAAGTTTAGAAACTTCTGGGAAACTCCCTCCAGAAGAAGCCTACCAGCAGATTAAAGCGCTTTGGAAGCAGTTGAAACGCACTAAAAAAGAACTTGGTATTGGCGACAACCCTCCAGAGGAACCAGAATCGCCAGATGTAACCTAAAAATTTTCAAAATTATCTTTGGCCAATTCAAACTCGTTTGGGGTCAGCGACACCACAACATCTTCGGAATCGACCCGAACCAGCCACCGTCCGCTTAGGTTTCCCTCTGAAAGTACTTCCCTCTCACAGATAACACCTACTTTCCCTGCCACGTAAGCAGGGCGCAGAATTAAAACTTTATCTCCTACTTTGGGACCAAGTGCGCTCCTCATCCAAAAACTTAAGAATGAACTTATACAAGTGAAATCCGATGAATATCATAACCTAATCTTAACCAAAAATGTTCGATATTTTTTTAGGTCATCTAAGAATAAGAAGCTAGTAATAACTTTCTAGAACGTAAAAGTAGTACGCAGCGTACCTACAAAGATATTGTCGTTATTGTTATTGTTCTCAGGATTGAAGATGACCAACAAACCAGGGGTGATAGCAATGTTATCGGTGAGACGAAACTTATAAAGAGCTTCTAAGTGATAGGAAGTGTCTTTATCTTCAAGAACATCGCTATCAGTCACTTTAGGTGGTTGACCAAAGATAAGACCGAGGGTATTGCCTTCTCTACCAAAGTCTTGAAGTGCTAAACCAGCAGCCCAGTAAAAAATATCGGCATCTACATTTTCAAATGGCCCATCATCTGCTTCGGATTCTGCTTGTGAGTAACCTGCCCAACCTGAAATAATAAATTTAGAGCTTGGACGGACGAATGCTTGTACGCCGTAGTGGTTAGCAGTAGTAGCAGTGTTTCCAAAGGGGCGATTGGCAAGAAAACTGCCTGTAGAAGTAAAGAGGTTAATCTCAGCTTCGCTATTTTGATAACTACGTACATAGGTTAAACCTAAATTGAAGGCTTGACTGGGACGAAAACCAATTTGACCCATGACTGCATAGGAACCATTAAAAATACCACGACCCAGACCTGGGTTATTGGCTTGTGGTGCTAGATAACTCACCGTTGCACTGATGGGTGAATTAGGCCCGAAGGTAAGAGTGATACCTGCGGCATTATCCACAGTTCGGTAGATAGGGCTGAACCTTCCATAGCGGGAAATAGCACCGCCGCCGCTGCTGTCAAAGGCAGGGTTGAACACAAAGACGGTGTCGTCGAATTCTGTCGCGGTAGCACCAATATTTACGCTCAGTGCATCTCCCAAGGTGAACTGATAGTATAGGTTGTCGAATTGAACGTCGTTGCCTTCATTTCCATCAAATCCCAAACGAGTCATATTAGTACCCGTTACACTCGTACCAAATGGGGTAATGTTTCTAGCTTGTAAACGAACTTGCAAAAGATCGCTGCCTACAAACCTACTATTAAAGTTCAAACGCACGCGATCGGCAAAGACGGTGTTACCATCTATTTCTCTGTCGCGACTGTTTCTGACGTTACCCAAACCATAAGCATTAACTAATGCTTGCAATCTTTGTTGGCGTTCGGTAGCGTTGTCGCCTTGAACCTCTACACCCCTAGCTATAAGAGTATTCGCTGCTGCTGCAGACAAGGTATCACCTGATATGTCTACGCCTGCCAAATCATCTTCATCAATCCCCAGGGGAAAGGCACGCTCATTGCTAAAAACATCAGACAAGCTAAAAATAGCTTCCCCAACCAGCTTAGTGGTCGTCGAAAACTGATTGGCTTCTAATTCAGCAGTGCGAGCTTCTACAGCATCGACACGACCGCGTAGAGTAGCCAGTTCTGCAGAGAATTCTTCTTGCAAGCGCTGCACCGTAGCAAGGTCTTCTTTTCTTACCAAGTCAGCGGTAGCTGTAAACTTTTAAAAATAAGTGGCTGCCGTTCTATTGTGTCATAGGATATTACTAATAACAATGGCGAGATGACATCAAACAGTTTTGTCTCTCCAAAAACTTCTTTCAGGACTTCAATTAAGCCTTTATTGGAGAATTTGGGAGCAGACAAACCATACTTAAAAAGTAATGGAAGTCTTTTTAAGGAGAAACGGCTTTTGTAAGGAAAGATTCTCGGGCTTTGATGCCTGTACATTTGAATAATTTCTTCACTTTTCAGCCCTTTGGCGATTCCTGCTGCCAAAATTGAGCCTGTAGAAGTTCCGGCAATTAAGTTAAAGTACTCATTCAAAGGCTGAGGAATTTGCTTCTCTATTTCTGCCAACATTGTTGCAGCCACAACTCCTCTAATGCCTCCACCATCCAAGCATAAAATCCGAAAAGGCATATTCTTCCTAATTGTTTACTACAGAAGTGCAGTCGATGTATGGATTTATTTTAGTCAATATCAGGAATTAGCTGGCAATTTTTAGCAATCTGTAAAGAAGATAAAATATCTATGACAGGTGAAATGCGATCGCGAATTGGAAACAGAGGATTTTGCGATCGCAGAATATAGGTGATTACTTAGACGTAGTAGACAATTTCATTGATAGCTTTTGATTTATCGTTGTTTCTTCTGGACTGTTAGGAGTCTTTCCAACCATTTCCAAGCTGTTACGCACGTTCATAGTTGAGCGAATCGGTAGCACTTTATTCAGCATCACAGTTGTTTCTCCTTGACCTGTACCAGTATAGGATTTAATAGTAAATGTATTGCCAGGAGGCATTCCTGGAATATCTATCTTCTGAGATGCTGGTACTTGCTGTTCTACATTCAATGCAAGAGTAGCAACACCATCTTTGAGATTGACTAACTCATATGTAGCTATCTGTTTGAGATTCATACCATTTATATTCAAATTCGATGCGACGCGCCATTGAGCACCCAAACCTACAGCTTCCTGAGGAACAGGTGTAGAAAGTTCTTCAAAAGACTTCGACATTTGCTGCAGCGTTTGTTTCATGTAAGGGTCTAAATCTTGTGGTATGGACAAGTTCAGCTTTTTGTTATTTCCTCTACTATCGACAATCCCAGAACCCTTGATACGAGATAACTCTTTGATTTTAGATTGCATTGCTTGAAGTACTTGTGGCGGTAGATTAGAATTCCCTACAACATCAACATTAGTGTAGGAGAATTCGTAATGAATATCTCCATTGGAATCAACTTTGGTAACTTTTGCCTGCAACGTTATTGCCATTCCTGGTGATTTAAATGTGGGAACAGGTTGACCTGATACGGACATTGCCATATCCATATCCATAGTCATCACTATTGCTTGCTGAGCATTAACTTTAGGTTTAAAACGCAATTGCTGTCTTGCTCCCGTTCCTGGATTAAGCAATTGAAATTGATTTTTTTGGCTAGAAGCAACTTTTGTACTGTTTTTAACAAAGTGCTGCTCTACTGGTGTTTCAGTTTTAGCGAGTATTAATGAGGGTTTTAATCCTGCTCCAGCAATCAGAATAGCTACTCCGCCAATCAACAAATTTTTTGTTACTATTTTCACTACATCTACCAATAATAAGATTGATTTGCATCTTATCCTTTTTTATGAATATATGTCAGCAAATGTTGTATAAATAAGGTTCAGAAATTTTACTGGTTTATCTCTATTCCAGTCGCAGTTGGCATCTTAGAAATTACCTGTTCTATCCCACAATGCTTATTTTGACTTTTCTATAAACTTCTATGTGATAATACCTAATTTAAAGTATGAAGTATGAAGGATAAACGTAGGTTGGGTTGAGGAACGAAACCCAACATATACAAATTGGAATTTGCTGTATATTAAATTCCCTGTTTAGCAGCGCGGCGTGCCAAAGACATCACAGCAGGACGTCCTATAGCTGTAAGTGAAAAGTGTAATCCCAAACGGAAGATTTCGGGCATATAATAATCATCTTTTTCACGAATGACTACACCGTTTTCTTCTAATATCTTCATTTCTTCTACAGATAATCGTAGTTGCTCCCGCGTGAAAGGAATTTTTCGCTCTTCTTCATAAAGCTCGCGCAATTTAGTGAAAACATCTTTGTTCTTGAATGCGAAGTAAAACTTCTTCAACGTCAACCCAAGTGTAAAGGCGTATATCTAGGGGAATCATAGGTTGATGTTTTCCTTAATCCAATTGCAGAGATTCTCTAACCACTCAACTACGGCTTTTTCGTCTTGAGCTTTCATGCGAATATGACTTCCCTCATCGTATGCTAGATATTGTTCAAAAGTGTGGAAATTCTCAGTGGTTTGAACCCGAAGCGATCTGCCTTCCGGGCAGGAGCGAAGCTATCGCGTGGAGCGCAAGCTGTACCCAGCTTATCGCTCCTTGTAGTATTAGACCCAGGGAATTTAAGAATAAACGATAATCAAGGATTATGACTATTATCGTCTTTGGCAGCATCAACATAGACTTAGTCGCAACAACACCCCAGTTGCCAGTTGCAGGAGAAACGCTGCTGGGACAGGATTTTTTCAAAGCACCAGGGGGCAAAGGTGCAAATCAAGCTGTAGCATCAGCACGATTGGGAATTCCCACATATATGGTAGGGCGTGTGGGCACAGATAGTTTTGGTACGGAACTCGTTAACAGCCTGCAAGAATCTGGCGTGCAAACTGAGAATGTATTCTTTGATGACACTGTGAGTTCTGGTGTTGCCGTCATTGCCGTAGATGTCAAAGGTGAAAATCAAATTATTGTCATTCCCGGTGTAAATGGGCGCGTGAATGAGGAAGATGTACAACGTTTATCCTCTTTGTTACCAGAAGCGAAAGCATTACTTTTACAATTTGAAATTCCCATACCTGCCGTTATTTTAGCTGCCCAAGCGGCACAACAAGCAGGAGTGACAGTGATACTCGACCCTGCACCCGCCCGCAAAGATATACCCGGCGAACTTTATTCGTTAGTTGATATCATCACACCTAATGAAGTGGAAGCAGGGCAACTGGTGGGTTTCCCTGTAGATGGGGAAGAGTCGGCAAGACAGGCTAGTGCAGTGTTGCGGCAACGGGGTGTGAAAAACGCAATTGTGAAACTAGGTGCCAAGGGCGTCGTTTGTGCAACTGCAGGGGAAACTTTTTTCGTTCCAGCATTTCCAGTTCGTACAGTTGACACGACTGCTGCGGGAGATGCGTTTAATGGGGGTTTGGCTGCAGCACTTCACGAAGGGCTGTCTTTACGTCAGGCTGTTGTTTGGGGTGCAGCCGCAGGTGCAATAGCTGCAACAAAATCAGGGGCGCAGCCTTCTCTTCCAGATAAGTTGACGTTTGATGAGTTTTTGAAAGGGTAGAACAACCAAATGTAGAGACGTGCTATGTAAAGACGCGCCATGGCGCGTCTCTACACAATGTATGTGTATCCGAATTAAGGTGAAATGGTATAATCCCTATTTACCGATATCCTCGTTCCAAAGTTCGGGTTTCTCTTGAATAAATTCGCTCATCATCTGTTCGCATTCATCAAGATTGAGGTCAATCACTTCTACACCGTGGGATACCATGAATTCTTTGGCTCCGGGAAAAGTTCTTGATTCTCCAGCGATTACTTTTTTTATACCAAATTGTACGACTGCCCCAGCGCACAAGTAACACGGCATTAAGGTTGAATAGAGTGTTGTACCTCGATAGCTGCCGATTCTTCCTGCATTGCGAAGGCAATCGATTTCGGCGTGGGTGACAGGATCGCCATCTTGCACGCGCTTGTTGTGCCCTCTGCCGATGATTTTGTCATCCTTGACAAGAATGGAACCTATTGGAATTCCACCTTCTTGTCTGCCTTGTTTTGCCTCGGCGATCGCAGCTTGCATAAACTCATCCATATTTTCAAATCTCCATGTCTAAACAATTGGTTTTGATGGATCACGATGGCGGTGTAGATGATTATCTAGCAACTATGCTGCTGATGACGATGGATAATGTACAGCCACTTGGCATTGTCGTCACTCCAGCTGACTGCTACGCTGAACCAGCCGTTAGCGCCACGCGTAAAATTCTAGATTTAATGGGATGTTCTCATATTCCCGTCGTTGAAAGTACTGTACGTGGTATTAACCCCTTTCCTCGTCTCTATCGTCGCGATTCTTTTATTGTTGACCATCTTCCCATTCTCAATCAAAGTGAAACAATTCGTACACCTTTACTGACACAGCCCGGTCAAGATTTCATGATACAGGTGTTGCGGGAGTCACCAGAACCCGTTACTTTGATGGTCACCGGACCATTGACCAACGTCGCAACTGCACTCGATAAAGCACCGGAAGTAGAAGCGAAAATTCAACGAATTGTCTGGATGGGGGGTGCGCTGAATGTCTCGGGTAACGTGGAGAAAAATTGGGAACCGGGACAAGATGGTTCTGCTGAATGGAATGCTTACTGGGACCCTATTTCTGTTGAACGGGTATGGCGATCGCATCTTGAGATTATCATGTGTCCGTTGGATTTAACCAACAATGTACCCGTCACCTCAGACATAGTGTACAAAATGGGAAAGCAGCGCCAATATCCGATATCCGATTTGGCGGGACAATGTTACGCCCTGGTCATCCCTCAAGATTATTATTTTTGGGATGTGCTGGCAACCGCATATCTTGCTCATCCAGAATTCTATGAACTGCGGGAGTGGGAAACAGAAATTGTGACTGCTGGGTTGAGTCAGGGGCGTACCAAAATAGTACCTGGAGGTCGTAAGATTTATGCAATGGATAAAGTAGATAAAGACGCTTTCTACGCTTATATCTTGCAACAGTGGGCAAGATAAATCGAGGAACGAAACCCAAGCTGTAAGAACTAATATCATCTTACCCAAAGGATGATACAAATCGATAATGTAGAGACGCGCCATGGCGCGTCTAGATAACATTTAAATCTATGGCTAGAACGGGCGAGGACGCCCGGACCACAAGATGATAATTTATTTCTTGGACATCTCTAAAAGTAAGTCTTAAATTGCCAAATGTATTACGTAGTTTGGGTAGAACAATGATTAAATGTTGGATTTTGTTCTCAACCCAACCTACGAGAACTATTTTTCATCCTTTATCCTTGATACTTTATCCTTGATGAGGTTTCGCTTCTCAACCCAACCTACAAGAACTATTTTTCATCCTTTATCCTTGATATTTCATCCTTGATGAGGTTTCGTTCCTCAAACCAACCTACGAGAACTATTTTTCATCCTTTATCCTTGATACTTCATCCTTGATGGGATGTTGGGTTTCGTTCCTCAACCCAACCTACAAGAATTATTTTTCATCCTTTATCCTTGATACTTCATCCTTGTCTTAAAAAATTCAATCCCAAGCAAAGGGCTGCAACGGTTCCTGCAACAGAAATTTCTCCTTGGAGAATTTTTTCTCTGACGGATTCTACGGGAATTAAAAGAACTTCTATTTCTTCTGTAATATCTAGCTTTTGCTCTCCAACTTTTACCGCATTTTCTGCTAAAAATAAGTGTATTTGATTGGTATCTTTGCTTGGCTTATCGTAAAGTGTTGATATCTTTTGTAGTTTTTGGGTAATATAACCTGTCTCTTCTTGCAGTTCTCTCATCGCTGCTGTTTCGGCACTTTCTTGTGTTGGGTCAAAACTTCCTGCGGGAAGTTCGATGAAAAAGTCACCGACTGCGTGTCTGTACTGACGGACGAAAACAATTTCTCTGCTACTAGTAATAGGTAATACTAAGGCAACTTCTGGTTTAATGCTGACAAAGTAGTCGTCTATGATTTTACCGTTAGGTAATTCTAGCCGATCTTGCCTGACTTTACACCAGGAATGGTTCAAAACCATTGTTGAGTCTAGAATCTTCCATTTTTGTAAGTTAGTCATGGGAAGAATGAGTACCAAAAGATGCAAAAAATGTCATAAATCAAGTTTAAAGGATCGGGGATAAAGGATAAAAACTGTACGTTCGCTCCTGATTGAAGGATGACACGAAAAAAAATCGACCTAATCGTGTAATACATGGTTAAAGATGCTGCTCACCATGTTAACCTGACGAGGTAATACACGGAAATGCTGATGTTAAAACGAGATATCCAAGGGAAGTTCGCACTCAAAGATGACGATTATCCTCAAGTACGTTCAATAAGATTAACTGATTAAACGTGGAAGGCTTTGGGTATTACTGCTGAATGTTTTGGAATGACTGGGGCTGATTATTTGTCAGAGGTCGTTAAGAACAATGCCGATCCTAGTATTACACGGAAAAGTTCAGCTAGTTCAGAAGATCGCGCCGGGGCTCAAGGCAATGGGCAATTGAGTGTATTGTTATTGACATACGTCATCACCCAATCAGATCGTCGATTGTGTGCAGTAGAAGGATGGGTAAAAGCACACCAACAGATTTTAGAGTTAAGTACTGGGTGGTCAATAGGAGAAAAAGATACCAGTGATGACCGTAAGAAAATTGAGTAAGCAACGGAATTGATTGACTTGCCCAAAAGCACTATTTATAAGGGTTATGGAGAGGAGCAACCGCGAAACTTCCTTGCTCAGTCGATGCTAAAAAACATTACTCCTCAACACCACATAGAAAAAATAAAGATTTCGTTAAATCTCTCTTAAGCGTCTTAACTGTCTTAACTGTCCTTGTGTTATTTTCTCACAAATATTAATATATTTACGAAATTTATAAATAAATATGCTGAAAAGCAAAAATTATGTTACAAACACTCACTTTCTCTGTACTTAACACTGCTAAGAACTTAACCGAACCGTATTGGGCGATATGTAGAAGTTACACGGTCAACAACAAAACAAGACTTTGCTCATCAAATGAAAGCCTTAGTCAATATTTATTTTTCTAGGTCTGAGAAAATTTGAGTCGTTTTGGATAATTTAGATATTTATACTCCTGTCGCTTAATATGAAGCTTTTTACACAATTGAGGCTAGAAGAATTATTGAGCCTTTAGAATCTTATTACATTCTGAAAGTTGTGTAATTTAACCGCTCTACTTGATGTGAAACCTGACAATGCTATCTTCTCAACTGTACTGGCAACCTCAAAAAATTAACGAAAATTTATCAATACGTGTAGCAGTATCACCAACTCAAGCCTGGTATGAAACAGAGTTTACCGGGATATCGTTTTTTTGCTTTGAGTCCGATAATGAAGTTCAAGATCATCCAGTGACGATGTTGACTCGATTCGCTCCTGGTGGCTTTTTCAGCCTACATGAACACCCTGGAGGAGAAGAAATTTTAGTACTCAAAGGAAACTTTGCTGACGAAACAGGTATCCATACACCAGGAACTTATATGCTCAATCCTGAAGGGTTTATCCATCGCCCCTACAGCGAAGAGAGTTGTCTGACTTTTGTTAAATTACGCCAACATGGTGGACAAAATCGTCAGCAAGTGCGAAAGAATATTTACCAGTTACCCTGGCAGTCGGGTATTATCCCTCAAATTGAGGTGAAGCCCCTCTATGAGCAAATAAGTTTTCCTGAAAAAGTCTGGATTGAGCGCTGGCAACCTGGCACAGCATTGTTGAACGTAGTCGAGTCTGAGGTGAAAGAAATCTTTGTCATAGAAGGAACTTTCAGTGATGAGTTAGGAACTTATCAGGCTGGGAGTTGGCTACGGTATCCACCCGGTTGCTCCTATAGTCCCTCGTCAGCAACAGGTTGTATGGTATATATTAAGACTTATCCTATAGATGCAACGAGATTTATCGTTGGAAAAGATTTTTCACATCCAGAAGTGTGAATATTGGCGTTGCTGATTAATGGGATGGATTTTATTTAGCGCAACTGCCGTCGCAAAGAATCGATAATGGTATTGAGCCGAGACGCGCCACGTGAAAGTTATGCATCTCGGCTCTTTTGCCTTTTTTCTGGAATTTAGCTCTGTCTTAAAACCCAATAATACACTCGCGTCCCATCTATATGCTACAACTTTGGCATATAGAGTTGGTTTTGTGCGATGCCATTTAAAAAAGGAAACAAGTTTGCATATCGACCACAGAATGAAGAAGCTTTTGACCCTATATCTGTGTGTTTCAATGTCCGTAAAGGTGTTAGAGATAAACTTAAAGCCGTCCCTGACTGGCAAGAACGACTTAGAGAATTTGTGGATAAACTTGTTGAAGAAGTTGACAAACAGTAATATTTGGGTAGATTTTTCCACTTTTTAACTTACTCCATTGAAATATTAACCACAATCATGCAGATAAAAGTAGAGGTATTTACTGTCAACAAGCGCTTTCCTTTAACAATCAGTCGCGGCACAACGGCACAGACGGCAAATGTATGGGTTAGGATTTCCCATGAGGGTATAGAAGGTTGGGGAGAAGCATCGCCTTTTAGTGTGGGTACCCATTCGCAATCAAGTGAGACAATAAAGGATGCTTTGCTGCAAGTTGCGCCTTCTTTACAAAGATTTAGCCCATTGCAAAGGCAGGCTGTGGAGCAAGTGTTGGGTGAATCTGGCATTCCTTCCTCTGCAAAGGCAGCTTTAGATGTGGCAATGCATGATTGGTTGGGAAAGCGCGTGGGGCTACCTCTATGGCAAATGTGGGGACTGGAACGCAATTCTATTGTGCCTACTTCGGTAACAATTGGTATCAATTCCCCAGAAGGAGCAAGGGCTAGAGCACGGGACTGGCTGCAATTTACAGATGTTCGTGTTTTTAAGGTAAAGTTGGGGAGTCCGGATGGTATTGCTGCCGATCGGAAGATGTTATTGGCAGTGCGAGAAGAAGCACCAGCGCAAGAGCTGTATGTTGATGCAAACGGGGGTTGGAGTTTGGAAGACGCAGTACCCATGTGCAATTGGCTTGCTGAGTTGGGTGTAAAGTATGTAGAGCAACCACTGCAAAAAGGGCAGGAAGAAAGTTTAGCGGATTTGAAGAAGCGGATTTCTCTACCTATCTTTGTTGATGAAAGTTGCTTTACTAGCTCGGATATTCCCAAGTTGGCAAACTATGTAGATGGAATTAATATCAAACTGATGAAATCTGGGGGCTTAACAGAAGCAATGCGAATGGTACACACAGCACGGGCACATGGGTTGCAAGTGATGTTTGGTTGCTATTCCGATAGTACGCTAGCCAATACAGCAGCAGTACAATTAGCCTCACTAGCTGACTATCTAGATTTAGATAGCCATCTCAATCTCATAGATGACCCCTTTACAGGTGCAGTCTTGCAGGAGGGGAGAGTTTTACCAAATTTTTTACCAGGGTTGGGGGTACAACACAGTGCGTCTGGCGCTTAATCAACGGGTCGCTATCCTATTGCATGAAGGAATCAAAGGGCTTCATGGCAAAACTGGGCTTGCACTTTTACGTTATAGTGAAGCCCCAATCGTAGCAGTGATTGACCGCGATTGTGCGGGGAAATCCTTGTCGGAATTAACAGGTATTAAGCGTAATGTTCCGATAGTCTCATCGGTGGCTGCATCGCTGGAATACAAACCTCAGGTGTTAGTTATAGGTATTGCCCCTAAAGGGGGTGGTGTACCTGATGATTACTGGCATGAATTTAAAGACGCTGTGACATCTGGAATGTCGATAGTCAACGGTTTGCACACGCCTTTGTCAATGATACCAGAATTAAAGGCATTGCTAAAACCGGGACAAGTCATTTGGGATGTGCGGAAAGAACCACCAAATTTAGGTGTAGGTTCTGGTATGGCACGCACTTTACCCTGTCGTCGGGTGTTGACTGTGGGCACGGATATGTCGGTCGGCAAAATGTCAACTAGTTTGGAGTTGCATTGGGCATCGCGACTGCGGGGGAAGCGTTCTAAATTTTTAGCAACGGGTCAAACTGGGTTGATGTTGGAAGGAGATGGTGTTCCACTTGATGCAGTTAGGGTGGACTTTGCCGCTGGTGCTGTGGAGCAAATGGTGATGCGTTATGGTCAAAATTACGACATTCTCCATATTGAAGGGCAAGGTTCGCTATTACACCCCGGTTCCACTGCAACTCTGCCTTTGATACGCGGTTCGCAGCCAACCCACATGATACTGGTACATCAAGCGGGAAAAACTGAGGTATCCAGTGGTGGTGTGTTGATTCCACCTTTGTCAGAGGTGGTTCAGCTTTATGAAGCTGTCGCCCGTGCGGGAGGTGCTTTTGCTCCAGTGCCTGTTGTGGGTATTAGTCTTAACACCAGGCAATTAGACGAGACGGCAGCTAAGGATGCGATCGCTCAAGTTGAGTCCCAAACCGGTCTCCCATGTACCGACCCAGTCCGTTTTGGTGCTGCTAAGTTGTTGGATGCAGTGTTCAAGGGTTAATATTTTTGAGTACTACGTAAAGGCGCAAGGAAGTTTTTGTTTTTCTTTGCGTTTTTATTTGCAGCAAGTTTGGGAGGCAATACCCTCACTCGACTCCATGTAAGCTTGAAGAAAGAATGGCAGCTTTGGAGGCAAAGACGGAAAAATAAGTAGTTACTGTTGTTTGCTTATTTAGACGTAAAGAATTTAACCTTTTTTGAAAAATCAAATGCCGACGCCCCAACAATATAGAAAACTACGAGATGCTTTGATCGGAGCTTTCCCCGAAAGGTCATCACTGGAACAACTGTTATATTTTGAGCTGGGAAAAAATTTAAACGAAATTACTCAAGACAACGATCTACAATACGTTGTCTTCCAATTGATACAAAGGGCAGACGCTCAAGGATGGCTTCTTACGCTAGTTAGGGCTGCAGGCAAAGAAAACCCTGGAAACCTAAGCCTACAAGCGATCGCCACTGAATTGCTAGCAGGTAATCCAATCCCTAGTACAAGCAATAACATCAATCCACAGAATAAACCGAACAGCAGCAAGGAAGATACCATAGCCGAATTCCACAAGAAAGCTGAGGAATTTCTAGCAGATGATGACGAGATTTCTTCTAAGGAAGCGCTGAGAAAAAACTAATTAGCCCCGATGCAGATTGTCCGTATCGGGGCTTGTCAGCATTTCAAGAAAAGGATCGTGTCTACTTTTTTGGGCGGGAGAATTTTGTTAAGAGCTTAAGACAGGTTGTTTATAAACAGCCCTTGGTAGCTGTAATTGGTTCTTCCGGTAGCGGCAAATCTTCCGTTATATTTGCAGGGCTAATTCCTGAGTTGAGAGAAAAAGGAATTTGGCTGATAGAATCTTTCCGTCCTCAAAGCCAACCATTTTATCTGCTGGCGTCTGCACTAGTGCGATGGCTCGAACCAGAACTAGATAAAACTCAGCAATTAGAGCGATCGGCAAATCTAGCTGCTAGGATGAAACAGGAAGAGTTGGCAGCGTCGCAGATTGTAGCACACATTCTTGAACCTTATCCAAATAAACGACTTTTGTTGGTAGTTGACCAATTTGAAGAACTCTACACCCTTTGCCAGGATACTCAGGAACAACGGCGCTTTGTAGATGTCCTACTGGCAATGATTCAATCAGCTCCTCGCAAACTGACAGTAATAGTAACGCTACGGGCTGACTTTTTAAGTTACGTCCTAAATTATCCCCCTTTTGGGAAAGTTTTAGAGCAACACCCCCTGGTGCTTCTTACTACAATGAGCCGTGAGGAAATGCGGGCTGCTATTGAGCGTCCTGCTCAACAGGTGCAAGTGCAGATGGAGGAGCAGCTGACGGAGGTAATTCTGAATGATGTTAATCAGGAACCAGGAAAGTTGCCTCTTTTAGAGTTTGCCCTAACGCAATTATGGACAAAGCAGAGCCAAGGAAAATTGACCCATCAGGCATATCAAGAGATTGGGGGAGTAACGAAGGCTTTGGTGAACCATGCGGAAGATGTTTACGCCGGTTTGAGTGAAGTAGAGCAGAAACAAGCACAACGAATCTTTTTACAGTTAGTACGTCCAGGGGAAGGTACTGAAGATACCCGACGTTTGGCAACCCGTGCGGAGGTGGGAAATTGGGAGTTAGTGACATTTTTAGCAGGTGCTGAAGCGCGGCTGGTGGTAACAGGACGGGATGAGCAGACTAAGGAAGAGAAAGTTGAGTTAGCGCATGAAGTGCTGATTCGAGAATGGCAACAGCTACGTCAGTGGATGAAGGATGACCGTAGTTTCCGTATTTGGCAAGAGCAGTTACGGGTAGCGAAGCGACAATGGAAAAATACAGCAAGAGATGATGGAGCGTTGTTGCGAGGTGCCTTACTAAATGAAGCAGAAAATTGGCAGCAGAAACGCGCAGAAGACCTGAGTCAAGAGGAGCGGGATTTCATCCAAACTGCTATGGCATTACGGAATAGAGAGAAGCAGGAAGAGGAGCTACGACAAGCTGAAATGGCTTATCTCTACAAGCAGTTAGAGGATTACAACCGGACTTTAGAACAGAAAGTAGAAGTTAGAACCCAGGAATTACAGGAAAAAAATCATGAGTTAGCAAGCATATTGGGAAAATTGAAAGCAACACAAGCGCAAATTATTGCTCAAGAAAAATTGGCTTCTTTAGGTGCTTTAACTGCCGGAATTGCTCATGAAATTAACAATCAAACTTTCCGACTATCGCGGCAAGTATGTCGTACTCTTTTTCTACCCCCTAGACTTTACTTTTGTTTGTCCCACTGAAATCACAGCCTTTAGCGATCGCTACGAAGAATTTAAGACAATTAACACCGAAATCCTTGGTGTTTCTGTTGATAGCGAGTTTTCACACCTCGCTTGGATTCAGACCGATCGCAAGTCTGGTGGCGTCGGTGACCTGAACTACCCCCTAGTTTCTGATATCAAGAAAGAAATTAGCGCTGCGTACAACGTTCTCGATCCAGCAGCTGGCGTTGCTTTACGCGGTCTGTTTATCATCGACAAAGATGGTGTTATCCAGCACGCTACCATCAACAACTTGGCTTTTGGCCGTAATGTCGATGAAACTCTGCGGACTCTGCAAGCCATTCAGTACGTTCAGTCTCACCCCGATGAAGTTTGCCCAGCCGGTTGGCAACCCGGTGACAAGACAATGGTTCCCGACCCCGTGAAGTCCAAAGTTTACTTCTCTGCTGTCTAGAATCCAACTGTCTGGTATCCAATAGCTTTGTAGTAGGGCAGTTGCTCTACTACAAGTTAACTCAAGGTTAACCTTAGATAGGCATAATATTAATTTGTCATTAATAATTTGTAATTAAAAGTACAACTATGAATTACGAATTAGGAATTATTTCGTTATAGTTGTCCGCCTCTTGAATTTGTCATAAAAAAATGTTAAATTCAACAAATTTCAACGAATTATTTAATGAGCGTTTTCTCCGCAATTTTCTACCTATTCCAGCAAGCAATACGTTAGTTTTAGGACAAATAGTACCGGATTTTCAACTTCCAGATATTACTAATGGAACTCTAGTTAAATTATCAAATTATAGAGGCAAACAACCAGTCATACTTGCCTTTACTCGGATTTTTACAGAAAGAAACTATTGCCCCTTTTGCTATCCCCATATTAAAGCTTTGAATGAAAACTATGAGGAATTTCAAAGGCAGGGTATAGAACTTTTAATGATTACCAGCACTGATGAACGGCAGAGCAAAATAGTTGTGCAAGATTTAGGATTAAAAATGCCGTTGCTGAGCGACCCCAGTTGCCGTGTATTTCGTAAATATGAAGTTGGCCAAGCTTTAGGAGCACCTTTGCCAGCACAATTTGTATTAGATCGAGAAGGCAAACTCCGTTATAAGCATTTATTTTCTTTCCTTGACCATAATGCCAGCGCGGAAAAGTTGCTGGAGCAATATTTCTGCAACCACCCCGACTAATGACCCTCCTTTGTATCTCCTCCTCCAGAAGCTGCGCCAACACCAGTCTCTAGGGCGCGGTTTTCCCGTGCCTTGCGGGCTGGACTCACCAATGACTGATGACGAAGGACGATCCTTGCCAGTTAGTTTTTTCTGACCGACCTACTTACAAGCTGAATTTGGATTGTTGCATCAGAGCTTTGATGTTGCCAAGCCCTAAAAAGAGCAACAACCCTTGAACAACAATCCCACGGAGTGGTATTGACCCCAAATCCTTAAAGTTTAACTTGCTGCAAATGGGTACGGGGATTGAAGCTACGTATAGCGCGGATTTTTTCATAGTACTCCCGCTCCTGTGGGGTAAGGTCTTTTGGTGGTACGATCGCGACTTTAATTAACTGGTCACCACGTCCACCTCTTGGTTGAGGCCAGCCTTTACCTCGCAGGCGCAAAGATTGACCGGAACGAACTCCTGCGGGAAGTTTGACAGTGACCGTGCCATCTGGAATTGGCACCTCAACAGATGCTCCAAGAGCAGCTTCATCTGGTGTAATCGGTACTTCGCACACCAAATTATCACCATCAAATTGAAAGAAGGAATGAGGTTGTAGCTCAACCTTGAGGTATAAATCGCCTCTTTGTTGTGTTAAAGGGTTAACAGGTCCTTTGCCCCGCACTCGCAAGCGGCTGCCCGGTTTAGCACCTGCGGGTATGCGGACATCAATAACCTCACTTCCAAGATTGAGGTGTTTTTGCACACCGTTATACGCTTCCGAAAAACTTAGGGTGATTGTAGCTTCGGCATCTTGGGCACCATAAGCAGAATTAGCATCTTGAAATCCAAAATCACTAAACCCGCCAAAGTTGCCCGGTCCTGCTCCTGCCGTAGATGTGCGATATGAATAGCTTTGTTGCCCTCTACGGGCACCCGCACCTCCGGCAAAGCGTCCTAACAACTCGTTGATAAATTCATCAAAGCTGCCATACTGGCTGAAGTCAAAACCGCCCATGTCAACGCCAGGACCACCTGAAGGGAAACCTTGAGATGCTTGTTTCCAGTATTGACCAAATTGATCGTACTTTTTACGTTTGTCTGAATCTGATAGAACCTCGTAAGCTTCATTGATTTCCTTAAAGCGTGCTTCAGCTTGCTTGTTGCCTGGATTGACATCAGGGTGATATTTTCGAGCTAATTTACGAAAAGCTTGTTTAATTTCTTCTTGAGTTGCAGTCTTACTGACTCCCAATGTTGCGTAGTAATCTTTAAAGTCCGTTGAAGCCATTTACCAGCCTCCGCTAGAAATTCCCATTAAATTTTTGTGTATACTGTCAGTAGCCAGCTAGCTGATTACTGATTTTATTTAGATAGATACTGATTTTAAATTAACAAAGATTAAAGAAAATCAAGTGCGGTTCTTTCTCACTGCTCAAGCGCAATTACCGTACTTTCGTGCTGCCCGAAAGCAAAACGAAACAAAGCGTCTAGCCCCTCTTGCTGGCTTGGAGGGACATCACGAAGTTGACGGTGCATGCGGAAAATAACTTCTTCTGGAACTTGGCGCTGACGTCTCTTGTTGCGTGCCAAACACAGCCAAACCGGAGTATCTACCCAAATTCCAGTAATGTGAGTAAAGCCTATTTCACGTGCTGAAGCAATAACTTCTCTCCTTTGACGTCGTTGGGCATTAGTAGCATCATAAATTGCTGTGCTACCTGTGGCTAGCGATCGCCGCAATTGCCGCAAAACCTCTCGCCAAACTTTTAACCACGGTCCCTGGAAGGCTTCATCACCAAATAACTGCCTCCTAATGGCATCGGTAGAAATGACTTGCATTTCAGGACAATCTGCCAGCAAGTGTTTTGCTAAAGTTGTTTTACCGCTACCAGGAAGACCAATAAGCAATAGGAGTTTTGTCATTTGTTCTTTGTCACTAGTCATTTGTCCTTTGTCACTAGTCATTTGTTCTTGGTCTAATACTAAGGACTAATGACTGAGGACTAATGACTAAGGACTAAGGACTAAATTACCGTTCCATCTTCAATGACAGCATTTTTTAGTACGACAATGATGCCATTACGGATGAAGAAGCCTTGGTTTTCTCGCTCAGCTTCTTGGATATTATCCTTATTAACGATATGGACGTCACAGCCAATGCGAGCGTTTTTGTCGATAATGGCACGACGAATTGTGGTATTGGTACCAATTCCTACGGGAACTGGAGTGCGTTCGCAATCTGACTGACGTTCAACAAAAGGCTGATAGAAATCCGCTCCCATGATCAGGCTATCTTGAATAACACAGCCAGCCTCAACACGCGATCGTACTCCCAGCACCGAATGTTCAATGCGGCAGTTTTTCAGGATACAACCTTCACTGAGCATTGATTCTACGATTTGGCAATCTAACATCTTGGTTGGTGGCAAGTAACGAGCGCGGGTATAAATTGGCGCATTTTCGTCATAGAAGCTAAAGGGTGGCATGGGTTGCTGGGTCAGTGCCAAATTTGCGTGATAGAACGCTTCAATGGTTCCGATGTCTTCCCAGTATCCCTCAAATAAGTAGGCTTGAATGTTGTGATCTTTTGATGCATCTGGAATTATTTCTTTTCCAAAATCGGTTCGTTCTAAAGATTCTTTCAACAACTTAATCAAAACGTCTCTTTTAAAGATGTATATTCCCATTGAGGCAATGTAGGGCTGCTCTTGGGCTTGTTCTGGTGACAAACCCAGTACAGTTGTATCCACACGCATTTGAGTTTTTGCCTCTCCTTTGGGTTTTTCGCTAAAGCTGATTATCCTACCGGAGTCATCAATTTTAACTAAACCAAAGTCAGAAGCGCGACGGTCATCAATGGGAAGCACTGATAAGGTGATATCAGCCCCTGTTTCCCTGTGGCGCTGAACAAATTGGCGGTAATCCATCCGGTACAGGTGATCGCCGGAAAGGATGAGATAGTCTTCTACATCCCATTCTTCCATCAACCACAGGTATTGCCGGACTGCATCAGCCGTACCTTGGAACCAACTGAGGTTTTCTGGTGTTTGCTGTGCAGCTAAGACTTCCACAAAACCTTCCGTAAAACCAGCAAAGTTGTAAGTACGGGCAATGTGACGATTCAGGGAAGCTGAGTTGAACTGTGTCAGAACGTAAATTTTAAATATTTCCGAGTTTATACAGTTACTGACAGGGATATCAATTAATCGGTACTTGCCTGCTACGGGTACTGCTGGTTTAGCACGTAACTTAGT
This sequence comes from Scytonema sp. NUACC21, assembly GCF_054684315.1. Taxonomy (NCBI): domain Bacteria; kingdom Bacillati; phylum Cyanobacteriota; class Cyanophyceae; order Nostocales; family Scytonemataceae; genus Scytonema; species Scytonema sp. NUACC21. Next base: position 54,485 of record NZ_BAAFZH010000081.1, read on the forward strand.
TAGAGGATAAAGGCGGGTACCTGCACCCCCCCCGAGAATGATAGCTAAAACGCTTTTCACAAGAATTCTCCCGACTGCCTTTCAACTCACACTTTCAGTTTAGGACTGTCTGTAGCTGCTGATAAGGGGGTCAAGGTAGATTGTTGTATTGCTTCTGACAGAATTATGAACTCATCCTTCTATCTTTCAAACGAAAGAAATACCCAGACTTATACGTATAAATGCTTAAAAAAGGCAGGCGATCGCGTGATGGATTGTGCCCTGAAACGCTTTATGAGTAGGGCATTTACCTTCTTTGAACACCATTAAGCCAACTTAATACCAAGTTTCATTTTTTGATTCATCAAATGCAAGTTTTGCGACAGCTTAATATGTTTTACCCAAGGTTGCTCTGATAACTGGGAAATTGCATTTGGTGATAAAGTCGCTGTAAACACATCTTTTCCACAGGCGACACCAGGAACGCCCAAATTTTTTAACATATCATTTGCACGAGCATCGTCTGCGGCTTGGTTGGTGTGAATAAAAACATTCAAACTTTGCTTTTGTGGATCTTCAACTTCGTTAAGTGCCATTGTCAGGGCGGTATCTAACTTCTGATAATCCATAAAAACCTCACAGTATGTCATCGGGTTAAGGGAAATTGTGTAGGGTGAACTTTTCCAAACTCGCTTCTACGGGTGTGGGGAACTCCTATACTGTTAATACCCTCACACCCTGACTCCTAAATCTGCCCTACAACCAACCTATCAAACTTAATAGGTTATCGTGACTACCGTAGGAAAAACGCAAACAAATCGTTGTACGCAAGAGACACATTGATTTACAAGCAGTTACAAATTTTCTAGATTAATCAATCCAAAGCCCCATTTGATATCAAAAGTTCCTGCTGCTTTGCCTGGGATTGAACTATTTTTTCGTAGCAAGTCTTTTATGGCAGCTGGATCAAGCTTGGGGTCACGCTGCAAAAGTAGTGCTACAATACCAGTGATAAAGGGCGCTGCCATACTCGTGCCGAACAACGCTACAAATTTGCTATTAATGATGGACGAGCGATCGAAGTTAGCACTGGAAGAGAGGGCAGAAACAATGATTGCTCCTGGTGCAGCGACATCCGGCTTTTGGGCGTTATTCCGTAGTGGACCTTCGCTGCTGAAATCAGAAATATCATTCAACTGGAAGCCCATTTCTTGTAATTTGTTATCGATATCAGTGTAATTCGCCTTGCTTGTATAAGAAGCAACTGTAATTGCACTACTCGCACAACCGGGAGACCCAATTTTTACTGAATCTGCAATATTTTTACCCGTAAATAACACCGATCCATCTAGAGTCCAAGCATCTAAACGCACATCTTTAGATGAAATATTGCGGAGCTGCAACTGCCAATTACCACCCGGTACCGGTTGGCTGTAATTGCCCTTCCCAGTACCGCGAATTTGTACGAGTATATTGTAGTCTCCGTTGAATGGATCTGGACCCGGTGTAGCTATTTGCACTCGTGCATCTTTTAGGTGATATTCTTGGGTGTAATTGCCTTGAGTGATGATTGGTTGGAAAGGGGTCACAAAACCATTAGGGCTACGCAGAGAAATCTCCAACTGACCTACGCTGGAATACCAAGCAGTTAATAGTGCTATGTTTGTTTGATTTAATGGAACGTTAAATCGCATGGTCAGCGTCTTAAGAGCAGGTATAGTGGCTTGACCGTGAATGTTGTCATTCCCCTCATTGCCTGCTGCACAACACACGATTCGCCCAGAACCCGTTTCGGAGTCAATGATTTTGGAGAGGGAATCACTGCCATCGTGGGCATCATAATGACCGCCCAAGCTCAAATTGATGACTGCTGGACATCCCATCTCTTGGGCTACTCGAAAAATGTATCGAACTCCATCAGCAACGTGACCTTCATCTAAGTCGCTTTTAACTATAACCAATTCAGCCTCTGGTGCTACCCCTCCATAGGTAGCATCGTCACCAGCACAGATTCCAGCAACATGGGTACCATGACCGTTGGTATCTTGAGAAACAGTCAGCAACGAACCAGTCAATTCTGCCCCGTATTTTCCTTCGGCAACTCCAGGTCCAGATAATGTTTGGTCCCAAATGCGTAATATTCGCCCTTTAAAGGACGGGTGTTTTGGATCGATACCAGTGTCTATGACACCAATAATGACTCCCTTACCAGTGAGATTACCGTTTTTCTTGAAAAACTCAGACATACATACTGCATTCTTGGCAACATCCATCCGGAGTTTGAGTTTTCGCGAGGGTTTGATACGTTGGATGGCAGGGTCTTCAGATAAATCAGCTAAACAGTCAAGAGGTAAGAAAGCCGTGCGAACACTGCCTGTATTTTGGTTAAGTTCAATGCCTAGTGCTGACAAGTGGCTTAAGTCTGCCTGTTCGTCGCAGTAGAGAAAAACCACACTGCGGGTGGTCTTGAGGGTGTTTCTAGGGGGAAATATACTTAGGGTTCGTATCTGTGGAGTTAACGCTTCTTGTCCTTCCCGTTGATAGTCTTCAAATGCTAATAGCAGTCCAGGAGATAGTTTTTCGTGCCTCATTTTGCCTCATTTATAGTTTAATGGCTACATAAAGTGTACGTAGATTGGGGCAAGTCAAGTGAACTTTCATCTAGGAAGTAGTATCCTGTATGAATGGAGTATCTATCATTTGTGAAGTTTACTGAACTGACAGTTAGCTGTGGTGCTCACTATACTTACTGAATTAGGACTGATTATTTACTTGAGAGTACTGGCAACTGCTGTTGGAAAATTATTCCCATGATGTTCGCGTCAATTTTTATTCCCCACGGTCACTGCTATCTTTGGAAGCCAGAGTTAGTAGGATTGCATATTATTTCAGATGGTCTGACTGCATTAGCTTATTATTCTATTCCTTTCACGTTAACTTATATTGTTGAAAAGCGGCGAGACATCCCTTATAACTGGATTTTTCTATTGTTTAGTGCTTTTATTGTTTTATGTGGGACAACCCATATCTTAGAGATTTGGACACTTTGGCATCCTAACTACTGGTTGTCTGGCTTCATGAAAGCAATGACTGCCCTTGTTTCCCTATACACTGCTGTCATGCTCGTCAAACTAGTTCCTCAAGTGATGGCAATTCCCAGTGCGGCTCAATTTGAGGCAGTGAAAAGTGAAGTAGAAGAACGCCAACGGGTAGAAGTGGAACTGCATCAAGCAAAGGAGTTAGCTGAAGCTGCCAATCGTGCAAAAAGTCGGTTTTTGGCTTCTATGAGTCATGAACTTCGCACTCCTCTCAACAGTATCCTGGGTTTTACCCAACTTATGCACCGCGATACTTCCTTTACTCCAAAATACAGGGAGTATCTCAATATTATTAACCGCAGCGGTCAACACTTGCTGGAATTAATCAATGATGTCTTAGAAATGTCTAAGATTGAGGCAGGTCGGGTCAAACTCAATCTCACTACTTTTGATTTTTACCGCCTCATGGATACCTTGGAAGATATGCTGCACCTCAAAGCAACAGCCAAGCAACTCCAACTGGTTTTTGATTGTGCCTCGTCAGTACCGCAATATATCATTGCAGATGAAAGCAAATTGCGCCAAATCCTCCTGAATTTGCTAAGTAATGGGATAAAGTTTACACAGAGTGGTAGTGTGACCCTACGCGTCTTTTTAGAACAAGATCGGGAGACACGGGCAAAAGGAGAAATAAAAGAAAATTGTTCCCCTGTCCAAGATGTCACCTCTTCCCTACGCCTCTTTTTTGAAGTCATAGATACTGGTTGCGGTATTGCGCCTACAGAAATGCACTTATTGTTTGAAGCTTTTGAACAGACTTCTGTCGGTAGACAAGCACAAGAAGGCACGGGTTTGGGACTACCAATTAGCCGCTTTTTTGTAAATCTCATGGGTGGTGAGATGACTGTTAGCAGTGTTTTAGGAGAAGGCAGTATATTTGCTTTTCATATTTTAGTGCATGTACCGCAGACAACACAGGTACAAACTCAATTATTCAGTAGAAAAGTGAAGAGTCTGGCACCAAATCAACCCGTTTATCGAGTTTTGATTGTGGAAGACACTTGGGAACATCGCCAACTCTTGTACGCACTACTGACACCTTTGGGATTTGAGGTGAGGGAAGCAGAAAATGGTCAACAGGGAATAGAAATTTGGCAAAGCTGGAAACCACATCTCATTTTTATGGATATGCGAATGCCTGTGATGAATGGTTATGAAGCCACTCAACAGATTAAAGCGTCTCTTTCCGGACAAGCCACTGTCATTATTGCCTTAACTGCTAGTGTATTAAATGATGAGCGATCGCTTATCCTGTCAGCGGGGTGCGATGATTTTATTCGCAAGCCATTTCAAGAAGAAGAAATTTTTGACAAAATCACTCAACATTTAGGTGTACGCTATACCTACTTTGTTGATTCCGTTCCTACTGATGACACACAACACCTTTCCAATGACAAACTCAAGCAAGAAGATTTACAAGTGATGCCGAATGAATGGATACAAAAGCTTTACGAAGCTGCCTCTGGTGGTAGTGATGAACGTATTTTTCAACTGATAAATGAGATTCCACAAGAACAGGCAACTTTAATCAATGTTCTTCAACAACTGACTAATGATTTTCGCTTTGACACAATTATCGATGCCACAAAGGCAGTTTAAGTATATCGGTACAAATCAAGTTTACGGGTTTTGGTTGTCATTTGTCCAGTGTCATTTATTAACGTTGTAGCTGGGTACTGTTCAAGTTTTCCAACAGCCCCAGTTTTTTGTTATAAAAAAATATTCACAGTACCTTTCGGCGCACCCTTCATAACTTTAAAAAGTGTTTTCCTTTCAGATTGCTTAACCGTTATTTATTACAGAACTGGCACCATTTAAGACGAATGCCCTAGCTTATATTATTCAATTTTATGGGTGTTACATTTACTTGAATCTAAAATCCCTGCCTTGAATTATGCTTTAGATGTCGGTTTGAGAAACAGCCAAGCTACAAAGAAGGTAGCAGCAGTGAATAGTTGCGTTAAATCCAAGGCAGACAGATAGCCGTCTGAAAACGAAGCAATGCTGCGGTCGGTAATCCCAAATACCCAAGATGAGATGCCAAACAGCCAAATCCCATTCTTGAGGTTTCCCACAAATTGATTAGCGCTTGATGGTTGCTGGTTATTCATGTATTTGCTCCATTAGTAAGGAATCTGATGCTTTAGAGGATGCACCAGTAACAGGTTTTGGTTATGAAAATTTCTCGGTGTAATAACTTCTACCAGTTATCAATTTTTTGGTATTGACTCCTGAAGTTAAGTTACTCTTATATTAATAAATATTTAATAGACTTGACATCACTACCAAAAGATACATCGATTGCTTGGATTTGAGATTTTTTCTGGCGAATGAGCCGAATGTGCTTTTTGTCAAGGGTTTCCAGATACTAAAATCAAGGTTTTTGTTAAATATTTTAAAATTAATGTAATAATTATTTACTTTTTTAGTTTGAGATTTCTGTAGAAAAAGATACAGTCTCAACATCCCCTATTAATTGCTGGATAAGTAAAAGTAGGGTGGGCAGTGCCCACCGCCTATCAATTGGTGGGCACTGCCCACCCTACAAGGTTTCAATAGCTCAAAGGTATGAAGCCAGAGGTGTAAATAACTCGTAGCTTCACACCTCATCTTTCAAAGGACTTCAGCCCTTAGATACTGATAGATCGCGCTTGGCAATGAGTTAGATGGAAGAAGTGGCGTAATGGCGATAGATAGTATGTCAGCAGTGCGGGAACCAAAATCTCCATCGGGGATTGCAGCCGATAATTCATCTGATGCAAAGCAGTTAGCAAAAACTCAGCCCTGGGTTGGTATGGGAAACAAAATTGCAGCAACTGCCGCAGAACCGCACTTAGGGCTGGTTTGCATTACATTTTCTAAAGAGGTGCGCTACCGAACAATAACGCGCACGCGCTATTTAGAACTACCGGAAAATCAGCGTGAAACTGCCCTAAAAGTTATTTATCGGGAAAACTTACAACGCTTGGATTTTGCCCTAACTTTCTGTGCGAGACACTCAATAAAGCTTTACCGTATGCCTTCGGGCTTATTCCCCATGAGCGATCTTGAAGATGAAGTTGGTGCAAATTTATTAGAAAGCATGAGTGCAGATTTAGCCAAAATTGGGCAGAGGGCAGAAAGAGTGGGTATCCGAATGGTACTGCACCCGGATCAATATGTGGTGTTAAGTTCCGATTCGCCGCAAGTGGTAGCATCTAGTAGAAAAATTTTAGACCGACACGCCCGCACACTAGACTTACTGGGTTTACCGCGTTCTTCTTGGTCGCTCATGAACATTCATGGTGGCAAATCTCAACGTCTAGAGCAACTTGTACGGGTAATTTCGGAATTGCCAGAAAACATCAGAAGCCGCCTCACTTTGGAAAATGATGAAAACGCATACAGTGCGAGGGAAATTTTAGAAGTTTGCCAACGGGCTAAAGTTCCATTGGTGTTTGATGCCCACCACCATATTTGTCATGAAAATTTAGAGAGTTATGACGACCCAAGTGTTGCTGAAATGTTTTATGCTGCACGGGAAACTTGGGAAAACCCAGAGTGGCAGTTAGTCCACATCTCCAACGGTGAAGAAGGATTCCGCGACAGAAAACACAGTGCTTTTATTACTGCTATGCCAAGTGTCTACAGGGAAGCCCCTTGGATAGAGGTTGAAGCCAAGCACAAGGAAGAGGCAATAGCCAATTTGCGTTCTTGGTGGGTTGTGGGAAAATAGTCTCACGCAAAGCTCCTAAGCTGCAAAAAGTTCTTTGCAACGAGTGTTTCTCGGCGTGAGATAATGAAAAAACTATGGCAATAGCAATTGATTTTGGTACTAGCAACACGGTTATTGCTCGCTGGAACCCCGTTAACCAAGGGCCAGAAACTATTAATATACCTGGTTTATCCATTCAACAGAGTCTCAACCCTCCTTTGATTCCCAGCCTGTTGTATGTTGAAGACGCTTACTCGGGACAAGTTTTAGTGGGTCAACAGGTGCGCGATCGCGGTCTGGATCTGAAAACTGACCCGCGATTCTTCCGCAGTTTCAAGCGCGGTATTGGAGCAGACATTCAAGGGTTCTTACCGGAATTAGATGGTCAAATTATTACTTTTGAGCAAGTGGGGCAATGGTTTCTTTCCCAAGTTATTGAACAATTGGCTCCGCTACAAGGGGGTATAGATTCTTTGGTACTAACTGTACCTGTGGATAGCTTTGAAAGTTACCGTCACTGGTTGGGAAAGGTTTGTCAAGCCCTTCCTGTAGACCAAGTGCGAATGCTAGATGAACCTACAGCAGCCGCTTTGGGTTATGGCATGGCAGACCAAGAAATTCTTTTGGTTGTTGACTTTGGTGGCGGAACCCTAGATTTATCTATCATCCAATTGGATAAAAGCGTGCAAGCGACTCAAAAACCTTTGGGATTTCTACTTAAGTGGGGGAATAAGTCTTTAGCAGAAGATTCCAAGCAAAAGGTAAAAACTGCTCGTGTATTGGCGAAGGCGGGACAAAATTTAGGCGGTACTGACATTGATAATTGGTTGGTTGATTACTTTGCTAAAACTCAAGGTCTCGCAGTCAGCCCTTTAACAACGCGATTGGCAGAAAGGGTGAAGATTCAACTCTCGACCCAAACTCAAGCCAGCGAAGTTTATTTCAATGATGAGACCTTTGAGAGTTATGAACTAGAAATCAACCGCGACACTCTGGAAAATATCCTCAAAGAAAACTTGTTCTTTGAACGACTTGATGAGTCGATGACCTCTGTGTTGCAGCAAGCACGACGCCAAGGGATAGAGCTATCGGATATTAATGCTGTTTTGTTAGTCGGTGGTACGGTGCAACTACCAGCAGTACAGACATGGGTAAAGCAGTATTTTGCATCAGAAAAAATCCGTTGCGAACGTCCTTTTGAAGCTATTGCTCAGGGTGCTTTGCAGCTTGCCCAAGGTGTGGAAATCAAAGATTTTCTCTATCACAGTTATGGCCTTTGAAGTATGAAGTTTTAAGGATGAAGGATGAACTGAAGAGGATGTTTCTTTCTCTACTTCATCCTTTATCCTTAATCCTTCGTCCTGTTTTCGCTGTTTTTGATACCAAGTGCGCTCGTGCCAGTAATCTTCTAATTGACGGGCAGCTCGATCCATTTGCGCTAGGAAGCCTTCATCTTCTACAACTTCCATCAACCTTGCTTGGCTGATGGTACCGAGCATCAAAACAGGGTTATGACGGCTAGATTCCCACAAATCAGGATCTAAGCGACGAAATAGGTCTTTAGTTTCAACATTCCAATCCCAGTGGAGGTTATACGCTAACTTTCGCAGCGGCTCAAGTCGCTGCGGTAGAGATGGAGATACGTTAAAAGTGCGAATTGGCTGCATAGGTCAGCGTCACAATAGCTTTAATTAAGGTTATTGTTGACTTTATTTTCTTAAAGCTGCCAATACTTTATACTCTATTTGTCATTATATCTTGACATTGCTAAGATTTGAAAAATATTCTCAGTTTTACTGGCAAAGCTGACACCGAGAGTATTCTGAATCCTAAGTGAGACTGTTTACTACGTCTTAAGTATGTGAAAATTTAATCATTTTGATATATTCTTTCCGTAAATTATCCCAATATGAGTGCGGTTTTTACAAAAGTTTATATCAAGCAACCAGTCGCGGCTAAGATAAGTACTGAAACAAAAAAAGCAGTCACTCCTGACATCAGCGACTGGTGACGACTCCACACACTTCCGCTTGCGGTAAGTGTGGGCTTCTTAAGAAATTAGGAAGTACGTCATTAGCCTAGGTGATTCGTTACGCAAGAAATCACTACGTTTATCCAGAATACATAGGTACTTCAGAATACAGAGAGTAGCGTCTCGATCCCTAGTTCTGAACTCTACGACCAGTAATTAAACATTTCTACAGGAAGAGGAAAAGTGTTGCTGGTATAAAACCTGGATAAACATTGGCAAAGGGAACCACGCTGTAAGGCGATTACCTATTTATTAGGAATACAAATCATGAAAGTCTACGTTGTCAACAAATACGGGTTACCATTAATGCCAACTTCTCCCCGGAGAGCTAGATTATTATTAAAGGAGAGCAAAGCCAAAATTTATTCTCGTAACCCGTTTACAATTCAATTAATTTATGGCTCTAGTGGTTATACTCAACCAGGAAATTTGGGCATTGATGCTGGTTACCAAAATATAGGTTACAGCGTTGTTAACGAAAAAGAAGAATTAATTGGTGGCGAAGTTCGGATGTTAAAAGGTATGTCGGAAAGGTTGACAGAACGGAAAAAATATCGTTTTCAACGTCGAAATAGAAAAAGATATCGTGCGCCAAGATTTGACAATCGTAGACGTAAGGACAATTGGTTAGCTCCAAGTATTCAGCATAAACTAGATACTCATGACAAAATTATTGACAAAATAAGAAGTGTAGTTCCAGTCAAAAAAGTTGCGATTGAAGTAGCTAGTTTTGACATCCAGAAAATAAAGGATGCTGAAATCCAAGGTGTAGGATATCAACAGGGAGAACAGTATGGTTTCGACAATTTACGTGAATATATTTTGCATAGAGACCAGCATAAATGTCAAAACCTCAATTGTAAAAATAAAGAGATCAATCCAATATTAGAAGTACATCACTTAGGGTTTTGGAGAGAAGACAGAACAGATAGACCTGCAAACCTGATTACCTTATGTGATAAATGCCATGCATCCAAAAATCATCAAAAGAGTGGCTTCCTTTATGGATGGGAGCCAAAGCTGAAGTCATTTAAAGGCGAAACCTTTATGACTTCGGTTAGATGGCGTTTAACTAATGATGGACAATATAGTTCAACTTACGGTTATATTACCAAAGGAGTCAGGAGAGAATTTAAAATAGAAAAATCTCATCACAATGATGCCTTCGTAATTGCGGGTGGTACTATTCACAAAAGAGTAGAATCATTAATTCTAGAACAAATTAGGCGAAATAAGCGCTCAATGGAGCAGTTCTATGATGCCAAATATATCGATGCAAGAGATGGCTCAACTAAATCCGGTTCAGAACTATCCTCTGGTAGAAGAACTCGCAACAAACAAAAAAATGGTGAAGACCTAAGACTTTACCGTCAACGTAAAGTATCAAAAGGGCAACGTCGAATTAAAAAATACCGTTACCGATACCAACCCAAGGATTTAGTTCAATTTGAAGGGAAGGTATACGAAGTTGTTGGAATGCAAAACTTAGGTACTGGCGTTAAATTAAAAAACTATCCTGGAGTCAAAAATAAGGTGGTTAACGTTAATAAAGTCAATCCTGTTAAAAGGAGATCGGGCTTGTGTGTTATCGCGTTATAATTGGCGATTCCTCATCCATATTTGCCCTCAAAGCCAAGGGCTTGCCTCCGGGCAAAAATGGAATCGTCATCGCCCCAAAATTCATGAGGACAGTCGCGTGCGGGGGTTTCCCCCGTTGAGCGAACTGTCCGTCTCATCACTCGTCCTTACGAACTGAGTGAGAGGCTTCTTTTGGCTTAAGCTAAACATTAGACAAGGTATTCGGGCAGTAGAAACAGCAGTTACGAACAATCTCATAACTGCGTTTTAATAAGCAACTGAATATTGGAAACTTCTGATGTTGACCGCTAACGGTCAATCGTTAGCGATCGATTATTAACTTATGGGCTTGGAGCTGCTGCGATCGCGCTACTGTTATCAGAGTAGAAGAGCCGATCGTAAGTCTTGCGACCGCCTTCACTCAACTCGCCTGTGAGTGGTTCAAAAGCACCACCGAAGCGACCGACAAGCGAATTCACTAGGTTGTCAGCAGCATCCTTAATTCCCATTGTCAACACCAAATTATCCAACTGACCGAGGAAGTTGCCGCCAAGAGTGGATGATTTGTCAATAATGACAGACCAGTTGCCATCACCAATAACGATGCTGTTGCTGGTGAAGACCCAATTGCCATTACCAATGATTGTGTTGTTGCTACCAAAGTCCCAGTTACCGTTACCAATGGTGGTGTTGTTATTTCCAAAGTGCCAGTTACCGTTACCCAAGGTGATGTTATCGGCGGTTGACTCCCAGTACCAGTTACCATTACCAAGGGTTCTGTTGTTTTGGCTGGAGTCTAAATACCAGTTACCGTTACCGATGCTGGCGTTGTTCTTAGTGGAATCCCAATTCCAGTTGGCATTGCCTACGCTTGCGTTGGACTGACCGTAATTCCAGTTGGAATTACCAATGACCGCGTTGTCACTACCAAAGTCCCTGTTGCCATAACCAATAGGTATGCTGCCATCAGGAGTATTAAAAATGTTCTCAGTGCCACTAAAGGGCAACAAACCACCAAGAACAGTGTACAAAATATCGGAGGGTGGTTGAACAGCTTGAGAGTCACTACCAGCAAGCACGTTGGTATAAGGATCGCCACCACCAGCGAGATCGTTGACAGTGTTGATGGGGGTATTGGCGCTTAATATGTCATTCCTAAAGAGCGTTAACAAATCTGAGGGCGATCTCAGAGGCGTGCTGTTACCACTGAAAAGTCTTTTACCTGTAGCAGAGTTGACTGTTTTGGTAAAGTTTAACAGAGCATCTTGAGTAATCCTTAAGGTTTCTGAGGGCGATTGACCACCACTACCTAAGCTCTCACCAAAGATAACCTTTGTGATATCAAAGGAGGATGGTTGCTGAGGTATCGTGCTACCACCAGTATTGGTGTTACCACCAGTTGCACCAGCACCCGAGTTACCAGCAGCACCACTGGAAAATGGGTTGCTAGATCCACCAGGCAAGGTTTGACTGTATACAGATGTTAAGAAATTCGATGCTGATTCAGGTATGGGGAAGTTTGTACCATATGCCTGTTGTAAGAAACTGAGAGCTGGCGCATTGGTGGTACCAAACGGGTTGTTTCCACCAGCAAATGGGTTTTCTCCACTGGAGGAAGTAGTAATGCCACTCTCGTATACTCTATTACTGAGTTTGACAATGATGGAGTCAACCAACTCCTCTGTAGTGTAATTTATGATTTTCGAGAACCTCTCTGGAGTAGTTTCTTTACCGATAATCCATTGGTTGCTTCCAACAACCGTGTTGCCAAGACTAGCAAAAGGATAACCGCCACCACCAGCGTAGGGGTTGTTTTGAGCACCAGCAAAGGAGTTGCTGCTAGTACCCGAATTCCAGGATGTGCTGCTACCAAATAAGCTGCTTTCAGCACCAAAGTTATTAAGAATCGAGGTGCCAGTGGAAGTTCCTTCTAACGAACTAACACTACTATCTACACCACCTGCGCCACCAGCAAACGGGTTGCTACCGCTACTACTTACAGCATCAACAAACGGGTTGCTGCCATCACTGGTTTGAGACAGAGTATCAGCAGTAGAAGAAGTGCTTGGAGGAGTGGCAATAGGTAGAGAAACGTCACCACTATTCAAGGGATCTGAGACAGCCACGCTGTCTGTGGGGAAAAGGGATTCAGATTCAACAGAAGTCGCCATGAATGATAATGCTCCTAAGTTTTTTGGCAGAAATCTCGTAGAATATAGGAGATATAAAGCCATGCCTGCTATATCAATCAGCTATGGCTGTTTGTTGAGTGCAGGCATCAATTGGCTAGTAGCTCTTGAAAGTTTGTTGGGTTACCCTACAAAGGGTTGAACCCAGCATTTCGTCACTTCACTAACTGAAACTTGGAATTTTTTCGCTGCTATGCTAGTTAAAAACTCGTTACCCAATCTAATTCTGCTGACAGAATTACTTGTTTTTGCAATACCATCTGCGAGAGTTACAAGAAAAAGAAAATGAAAATACGCTACAATTAGAATCAATTCAGCTGGTCAAACTAGGTTTATTGGTGTTGCCATTCCAAACATTGAGTTTTTTGCATAAATATTATCTAAACAATTGAAACAATAGAATTGAAGACAGATGCTACCACCATTAATGGCGTTGTTACTTGTCTGTTTAGACTGTAATCAACACTGCTAAATTAAAAATTAAGCAATTTTGAGGCGAACAACAACAAGATTTCTTTCGCTAAATTTGTCTATTTTTTAGATATTCCTATTTTTTTTTTTGATATTTAAATAAAAATAAAATTTAAGAAAGGTCTTGCAAAACACAATAAATTTTATTTTGATAAATACTGCATTTTTTTTGCTATACTAAAGATGACAAACTATATTTATAAAAATCCTATTTAATTTTTGAAATTCATCTAGGGTGGGAATAGCCTAGTAACAGCTTGATATGGTGGTCAATGATACAGTACTCTAGTAACAGGTTGATATAGTGGGTATATCCACCCTACAGTACTCTGAATGGGTCGTTCCTCCCTGTTCCCTTTTTTCTTTTTAAAGAAAAAGGCTTGCTTTATGACGCAAACAGAAAAAACTGTTCTGTAACGTCTAAAGACAAGCCTGTTAATGCAACTTTCTTCTTGTGTTTTTGGAGCAGAAACTAAATCATGAGCTAGTAGCTTGTGGCATCAATTGGGTGGGTGCCTTTATAAGGGTAACCCAGTACTCTCGTGTTCGTGCGAGAGCTTTATACACTTTATATGATGGTGTTGTTGTCACTACCACCAGCTATTGGGCTAGTTGCAGACTGAAGCTGATTGATAGTGTTACTGTAACTTGCGATGTCATTTTGCAAGAGCTTAAAAACATCAGAAGCAGATTGGGGAAGCTGATTGTTACCGCCAATACCAGAATTCAGATTGGTGGTGTTGTAAAAATTTGTGATATCAGCTTCTATCAGCTTCAAAACATCAGAGGGCGATCGCGTTGGCAATACACTGTTACTGTCAGTAAGTGAGGTAGTGCCGCCAGACACATTGCTAGTACCAGTAACTGGGCTATTACCAATAAACACACTGCCACTACCAGTAACCGTGCTATTACCAGTAGACCCACTACCAGTGCCATTTAAAAAAGGTGAATTGCTGCCATAGGCATAATTCACAAACTCAACCACGGGTGCCAAAGCTAAGTCGTTACTTGCCACCGCGTTACCACTTCTATATTTACTGACAATGTCAGTGAAGGTTGAGATGTTGTTTTGAATCGCATTCAAAACATCACCTGATAACTGAGGGAACACATTATTACTACTAGCAGTGGAGTTAACATTTGAAGTTGTTGTCATAAACAAAAATCCTCCTATTGTTAGAAAAAAAATGTTTCAGAACTTAGGAAAATAAAATCAGCATTTTTAGCTGGGTTTATGACTTTCTTCTTTGGCTCCTGAAGCGGAGACTCATTCACAGCTAGTAGCTCTTGAAATAATGTTGGGTTTTTTAGTTAATTGATTAACCCAACATTTTCTATTCATTATGAAACTCTAGAAAGCCGATTCGTCAATCACGCATCGCGGATAAAAACCCGGTTTCTCTGCTTGAGGCAAGACCGATTTAGAGTTGTCGCAACTCAAAAAAGCCGGGTTGTATGGGATGACTGGAACGATGTTCTTGGCGATCGCGAATTTTTGATTAGACTATTGTGCTGTTACTACCAGACTCATTAGTTCCAACTATTGGTTGGAAAATATCACGGTAGTAAGATATATTCCCCTGCAATTCGTTAAAGATACTTTGACCTGTTGGTGAAACATTATTGCCTATACCAGTGCTCAGAAGCTCTTCGAAGTTTGAGGTTTCAAGACTGCTAGAGCCATCAGTAATCAAGGGGCTATCATTCGACTCCCAACCAGTACTAGCAGCAACACTATTTAAGAAATTGGTGACTTTTGTTAAATCATCACTTTCTGTGCTGTCTCCATATTGACCGATCAAGTCAGCAAAGCTTGCTATTTGCTCGGGACTGACATTGTTTAAGAAAGCATCAAAGTCATTGGTGCTGCTTGCTTCCAATACTTCGGAAACTGGTGCTAAATCACTGTTGGTGTTAGTTGTGATTTGAGCCTCAGCATTGTCTGTGTACTCGCTTAGTGGCTGTTCGACAAATACGCTTTCAGCGATCGCATTGGTGGTGTCACTTACACTATCTTCAGTAGGGATGCTTTCACTGATACCTGCATCAGTTAAGGACGGTGTACTACCTGTCGAGGAGGTAACTATGGCGTTCACGGCAGAGCCAATCTCTGTCTCTATTGCATCGCTGTCAACGTTACCGCTGTTTACTTGTGCTGTAACAGAGTTAGTCAAATCGGCACGAGTTGCGTCTATCTGATTTGCTTGTGGGTTTGACGCAAAGGGGCTACCAGCTTGGTTACTGTCACCGCCACCGAAGCCGCCACCTTGGCTACCACCAAAGCCACCACCTTGACTACCACCAAAGCCACCACCTTGGCTAGCCTGGATAGCTTGGTTGTTCACATTGCTACCAAAGCTAGGGTCAAATGGGTTGTAACCACCAAAAGATGCTCCTTCTGGACCAGCTACTTGACTGCCACCATCAGTGCTGGGCTGACTGGCACCACCGGGCGGCTGATTAAACGGATTTAGGCTGCTAGTGTCAATACTGGTGTTAGCATCAGGAGTGCCGCCACCAGGAGGAAAGGCATTGTAAATTGCTTGGTCAATGTTATACCTTATCTGGTCGAAGGGTGAGATTGGCGCACCACCACCAGCAAATGAGTTGCCGCCTTCACCACCAGATTGAGTACCACCATTTTGACCGCCACCACCGGGAAAGCCTGGTAAATTTTCGGTACCAACGGCGTCACCCAAGCGACCGAAAGGAGATTGTGAGAAACCAGAAACACTTTGGGTTCCAGAATTGGTTTGGGTAGACGAACTTTCAGTTGTCATTGAGAATAATCCTCCTATTTCTAAAGCAGAAATCGCGGAAGTTTAGGCAGATATCACAGACAAAAATAGTCCGCTTATTTATAATTTCTTGTCTTTATTGCCTCAATTAACTACGATTTATTAAGGAAAAAATCACCTAGAAATTGGTTAATTCAAAGATTTGACCTTCAAAAACATACTTTAAGCAAATGGGTTGCCACCATTAGTAAACTGGTTATCGCTACCACCAGCAAATGGATTGCCAGCACCACCAGCAAACTGGTTATCACTACCACCAGTAAACTGGTTGCCACTACCACTATTTACAGATGATGTGCTACCCAAAGCAACCTGGTTGACAACACTATCCGTTATCCGCGACGACAACCCCTGTACACTTTCGTCGGTGGGACCTTCGTTGATGAGATTGTCAATCTCAACCCTGTACTGAAACGACAATGATTGACCTGCGCTTCCAAAATCAATACCACCAGCACTGCCACCGCCAGAGGTGTTGCCGCCACCAAAACCACCAGCGCTGACACCGCCAGAGATGTCACCACCACTGAAGTCGCCGATGCTAATACCAGTAAGAGCGCTGTTGCTTCCATTGGCGTTGTTAATAGCAGCCCAAGGGTTTTCATTACCAGTTAACGGGCTGCCAGAAGCATTGGGGTTGCCAAAGTTAGTAAACGGATTGCCACCACCGCCGGTACCACTAGCGATTGGGGCACTACCTCCACTACCTCCGGTTGCATTCCCAAAGCCTTCTAATACGCTCTCAGTAGAAGTGACTTCACTTAAGCGACCCCAAGGAGATCTTTCCAGCAGACCTGCGAGATCGTCACTACCACTAGTAGATGGATTGCTATTATCAACATTGTCAGTTGCCATTAGGACTAATCCTCTAATTTCTAAGGTTCAAATTGCGTAAGTAAATGAAGATAAAACAGACAAAAAAGCCTGATGAATTATAATTTTCTGCTTATTCTTATAGCTCTAATTAATGATAATTTCTGAGTTTTAAGAAGCACCCTTTATTGTCTGGTAGAAGCTATTAACTTTGCTTTGTGATGATATACATAAGTGGAGCGTTGTGAAAAAAACAACTTTGTGAAAGGATTGTTAGAACTTAGTAGGTTCAATAATATATTAATATTTATTAATACAATCGTTTTTATTTGTTTAAACCTACTTATAACCTAACAAAATTGTAAACAAAGCTACATTTCTACATAAAGTTTAAGTAATTCTGAAGATAACTTCAATAAAGTTTTTTTTGATGTGTCTATCAATTTTTTAGATGTATATATTTAATTTCGGCAAGAAACATAAAATGTAAAAAAGACACTGCATATCAATACCTCTGAACTACCGCTCGAGGCATTAATAGCAGTGCTAACTTTACACCAATGAAAACGATGTTGGATTTACCTAATCGAGTAAAAAGTAAAAGGTTAAGTAGGTAGGCAGAAATAAAAGCAGTCAAGTCGCTTCGCTCGAATTATTCGGTCATAGCCTAGCCGCTACACCTTGTTTTGAAGAGATTACAGCAGGCTGCTTTGACCAACGTCCGACTACTTTACCTAGTACAGACAATTCCTGAACCAAGCGATCGAATTTTTCAGGAGTAAGAGATTGAGGTCCATCAGATAAAGCTTTAGCAGGATTGGGGTGAACTTCAATCATCAAAGAATCTGCACCAGCTGCTATCGCCGCCAGTGCCATAGGTCCAACATATTCAGACTTCCCAGTACCATGACTGGGGTCAATCATGATTGGTAAATGCGTAAGTTGCCGCAATACTGGAAGGACTGACAAATCTAACGTATTGCGAACATACTTAGAATCAAAAGTTCTGATTCCACGCTCGCAGAGAATCACATTTGGATTTCCATGAGCCAAGATATATTCCGCCGCCATGAGCCACTCATCAATAGTGGCGGACATACCACGCTTAAGCAGCACAGGCTTATCTTGAGCCCCTACTTTCTTTAACAAAGAGAAGTTTTGCATATTTCGAGCGCCAATCTGGATGACATCAGCGACACGATATATGGCTGGCAAATCAGCAGCATCCATAAGCTCTGTGATGATCCCCAAACCTGTAGCTTCACGAGATGCTGCTAGCAAATCTAGAGCACTTTCACCATGTCCTTGGAAGGCATAGGGTGAGCTACGAGGTTTGTATGCACCACCACGCAGAAACTTGGCTCCAGCCGCTTTAACGCGCTTCGCTGTTTCCACAATCATGGCTTCATTCTCAACAGAGCAAGGTCCAGCAACCAGCACAACGGGATGTTGTTCGCCAAAGTGGACGGCTCCGTTAGGAGTGGATACAACAACCTCACTAGGCTCGCCATGACGGAATTCTCGGCTTGCCCGCTTGAAAGGTTTTTCTACTCGCAATACTTGCTCAATCCAGGGGCTGCTATTCTGAATTTGCATTGGGTCAAGAGTCGCAGTGTCCCCAATCATTCCCAAAATAACTTTATGCCGACCTACACTTTTTTCTACTGTGACTTTCCAAGTGTTACTTAGTTCTTTGCTGATACGAGTAATTTCATCAACAGGTGTACCATTCTTAATGATTACAATCATGACTATTTACCCTCCAAAAAGTTGAATGTAGAGACGCGCCATGGCGCGTCTGTACGTTTTTAAATAGTTAGTAATTGTTTTGCGGCTAACTCATAACTACTAACCACTAACCAATTACCGTAGATATTCAGCCAGCTGTTCTAGCTTTTTCCAAGCCTCCCCGCTTTGCAGAATATCCTTGGCAAGGGCAATACCTTTGACGCAAGCGCCTGCAATATCAGATGCCCCATCATCAATTGCTTCACCTACATAAAGTGCTAGCGCTGCGTTTAAAGCAACAACATCTTGCTGTGCTTGTGTCCCTTTTCCTTGCAATACTGCTTTGAGGATTTCAGCGTTTTCCTGAACCTCTCCGCCCCGTAATGCCTCAGTAGGCGCAGGAGTTAAACCCAGTTCTTCAGGACTGAGTACACCAGGGATAACAGTTCCATCTTTGAGTACAGCCAAGTCATTTAAATCTGCCAGTCCAGCTTCGTCTAACCTTTCCCGTCCGTACACCACGATCGCACGACGGGTTCCAAGTTGGGACAAAGCTTTAGCAATTGTTTCTACAAGCAGAGGGTCACACACACCAATAATTTGTCCCGTTGGTCGCATGGGATTGACCAATGGACCCAGCAGGTTAAAAACAGTTCGCACTTTCAAAGTTTTTCGCATCGCAGCAACTGCTTTTAGTGCTGGATGCCATCCAGGAGCAAACAAGAAAGTTACACCGACTTCATCAACTGCGGACTTGACTTTCTCAGGATTGGCGCTAAGATTTATACCTAAAGCTTCTAACACATCAGCAGAACCAGTTTTACTGGACGCCGAACGATTGCCATGCTTTGCAACTTTTACCCCAGCTGCTGCAGCCACAAAAGCCACAGCAGTGGAAATGTTGAAGGTAGAGGCTCCGTCTCCACCCGTTCCGCAAGTGTCAACGACAGGCGTTAGGTGTTGGATCTCCGATACAGGAGAAGAGGATTGGGATTGCAGCACACCTGCCATACCTACCAACTCTTCTGTGGATACTCCTTTGGCTTGAATTGCTGCCAAAATTGCCCCAGATAGCACGGGAGGAATTGTATCTGTCAGCCAACCTTTCATCAGTTCTGAGGCTTGGTCAACTGAAAGCGATCGCCGATCGAGTAATTGCTTGAGCAAAGCAGGTAAATCGAGGGATTCGGGAGTGACGGTGTTATCACTTACATCTTGTGTTAAGACTACCATAATCTATGAGTGGATTTTAGATTTGTGATTTTGGATTGATGCAGTCACCATGTAGAACTTTGTTTTTCATAATTTTGGATTAATGTGTTCAATCCAAAACCTAAAATTCAAAATTCAAAATCTAAAATCAGTATCAAGCCGGATTGAGTACTTTAGCAACGGTTTGCACATCTTTGTCTCCTCTACCGGAACAGTTGATGACTATCCGAGGGCTACCACTCAGTTGCGGGCACAATGTTTCAAGATAAGCGATCGCGTGAGAGGTTTCCAAAGCAGGAATAATACCTTCTAGTTGAGATAGACGTTGGAATGCTGCTAAAGCCTCAGAGTCTGTAACACTGTAGTACTCGGCGCGACCAATATCCTTGAGATAGCTGTGCTCGGGTCCCACACCGGGATAATCCAAACCTGCGCTAATCGAATGTGCTTCAATAACCTGACCTTCAGTATCTTGTAACACATAGCTCATAGCACCATGCAAAACCCCAATACGACCTAATGTTAAGGTAGCTGCGTGCTTCTGGGTATTAACACCTTCACCTGCTGCCTCAACTCCTATGATACGTACAGATGATTCATTAACAAACTCAGTAAAGAGCCCAATTGCATTGGAACCACCACCCACACAAGCTAAAAGGATATCGGGAAGACCTCCCCATTTCTGCTGGCACTGAGCGCGGGTTTCCTGACCAATAATAGCGTGGAAATCACGAACTAACATTGGATAAGGATGGGGACCTGCAACGGAACCTAAAATGTAGTGGGTTGTTTCCACATTTGTCACCCAGTCCCGGATAGCTTCAGAAGTTGCATCCTTAAGCGTTCCAGTGCCAGCCTCTACCGGACGCACCTCTGCTCCCATCAACTTCATCCGAAAAACGTTGAGGGCTTGACGTTGCATATCGTGAATACCCATGTAAATCACGCACTGCAAACCAAAACGAGCGCACACGGTTGCAGTCGCCACTCCATGCTGACCTTATCATACCGCGATCGCACTTTTATTCATCCGTTACATTATTATTACAATCGAGAAAAACGTTATGCCCTCTCTAACGGCTATCTCCTAGAGATGTCCTATGTGGAGGAGCTTGCACCCTTAGATGAGGTGTACATACCAGAGGTAGAATGGCGCATTGCTCTACCATCAGAAACCGAACGCCAAAAAGTAAAATACGTTGAACCCATTGGCTTACCCTTTACAGAAGAAGTTATCAACGGGCAACGCGTAGCAGTCTTTAAATTTGATGCTCTCGCTCCTGGGGAACGCCATTTGTTTGGTTGGAGGGCAGTTTTAGAAGTACGAGGAATTAAGTATCGTCTCACCCCAAAAGATGTGGAAGATATTCCCGAACCTTCTAGTGAACTCCAAGCCCTTTACCTAGTAGACAATGACGATTTGGCAATGGATACTAACATTGTCCGTCGTGCCGCCCGTGAAGCAGTTGGAACTGAAACCAACGTGCTGCGTAAAATGTACAGCATTCGTAACTATGTCTACGATGAGTTGTCCTATGGCATTAAACCCCACATAGATACGCCAGACATTGTATTAGAACGAGGTATCGGTTCCTGTGGAGAATATGTGGGTGTTCTTCTTGCCTTGTGCCGATTAAATGGCATCCCCTGTCGTACTGTTGGTCGGTATAAATGTCCCCCTTACGCTGAATACCAGCAAGTTCCCCTACAACCTCAGTACAACCATGTTTGGCTGGAGTTCTATGTACCCGGTTTTGGCTGGTTACCTATGGAATCCAATCCCGATGACATGGGTTATGGTGGTCCTTATCCCACACGATTTTTTATGGGTTTGGCCTGGTATCATGTTGAGATTGGCAAAGGCATTTCTTTTGAAACTATGACGAGTAAAGGTGCAAGACTTACCAAAGAAGATGTTTCGATTGGTGAGTTAGCGATCAATCACATTCGCTTTAAAATTCTTGGAGAATTACCTCCTCCCAGTAACCAATGACGAATAACCTATAGGGCGCAATGCATTGCGCCCCACCGACCAATCATAAAAACTTCAAGAAAAAATAAGTACAATTTCGCAGGCATATATGGGTTGAAGCTAAATAATATCAAAATTAGCTTGTTTAACCATTACATATATGAGGAAATTGTCAATCAAAGTTGCAGGATTGATTTTACTACTAGTTTGCATTTACTATCTCGGTCAAAATATTATATTTGCTAGTAGATATTATAGCTATTTTGATAAAATCATTCTTGCTACTGGCTCAATGCTAGCAATGATTTCTGGTATTTTTACATTAATTTTCTTTTCCAAGCATACTGATAATTTAGGATGGATTTTGTTGGGAATAGCTATGGTTCTGGCTTTCTTAAGCGGAGGAGTTATATTTAGAACAACAAGTTTATGGAATTTCTTTGTTGCTTTCTCAGCATTATCTGTAGGACATAAACTCCTTTATGAAGGTCGATTTCTTTAGTTATAAGTGGCTTTCACAAACTGCATTGACCATAATGGATGAACAAGATTTTGCGATTGGAGATTGGAGATTAGGAAGTAATGACCTAATCTCTAGTCCTTATTTTCTAGTTCAACTATAAATTATTGTTACCAGGTTTTGCTGCTGAAAATTCACAGATTGAATTAAATGGGCAAAAGCGGCAGTGATAACCAGGATTTGGGGGAAATATGTCATTGAATTTACTATGTCTTTCCTGGTATTTTTGCAGGTCTTTTTGATGTTTATTCGCTATTTCAGATAACTCACATTCAATAGAGTCTAATTCCTTCTTTGTAACACTGATTATTTCAGAGTTTTTACAAAGTTCTAAATTATAAAATGAGGCTATTGCTTTGTATTTGGGGTAAAGATAACGAGCAGCTAGTAGATAAACCAATGCCTGACGTCGATCGAAGGCGGATTTACCAGTTTTAAAGTCTAAAATATGTAAAGTGCTATCAGACTCAACAAACACACAATCCATTGCAGCATACAATCGGAAGCAATAATGCTGCTGTTCAACAAAAATTGGTTTGGGAAAGCCTTCATCTCCGCGAGTTAATAAAAGAATACGTTTGTCCAAAAGCAAAGGAGTATTGTGATATTTTTTCAGAATTTGCAATACGCGTTGCTTGACTTCCTCGGTACAATGACTTAATTTTAGAAGCTGTGCAACTTTTTGTACCCCATCTGACTGCTTCAACAGATGGAGGTGGTGATGAAACTCATACACTCCTTTCTGCGCCAATAACCCAATTCGCTGGGA
Source organism: Scytonema sp. NUACC21 (assembly GCF_054684315.1). Classification (NCBI taxonomy): domain Bacteria; kingdom Bacillati; phylum Cyanobacteriota; class Cyanophyceae; order Nostocales; family Scytonemataceae; genus Scytonema; species Scytonema sp. NUACC21. The sequence continues at coordinate 77,341 of NZ_BAAFZH010000081.1, forward strand.
TGCAGTAGCTTTTGCCAAGAGGGCTTTGACTTGAGGTTCGTGCTGTCGTGCTTTGATAAAACCTCTTCTCATTTGACAATGGTACCGTTGCCCTGCGGCTGGGGCAATTAAAGACCAAAGATGATAACTGGCAAAAGGCCGATCCGAGATTAACATTGCTTCGGCTTGGGTGAAAGACAGCTAGGCCAAAATCTAACACGGTAACAAGGGATGAAATCTACCTTCAACCGTGCCGATTCTGTCATTCCAGAAATTACTGATACTATTGTGGCAAATTATTGGAGATGTATTGGATACTCTGTCATCCTATGGTAACCCTAGTGGCTAAATTTTTATCTTCCAACCCAACTTAAACGACTTGTTGCTCCCGTGTATCGTCCGAAATATGGAAACAATTGAGGGTGCTGCGTTAAAAGTCATTACGATAAATAAAGAAACTGTTAGAAGTAGCTGGGCAGGAATAAACAACACTGTATTACAAAATGTAAATATGCCGATGACTTAAAACAACCTTTTTGGGTGAAATTTCTATGAAAACTTTTGCTAATTTACTGATAGCGATCGTTGTAGCTGTTTGGGTGATAGGGATAGCTATCCTCTCAGTACAAAACGCCGAACTAGTATCATTAAGATTTTTTACATTTCGGTCAATTCAAATCCCAGTGGGTGTAGTACTGGCTTTTTGTGCTGCAATCGGGATGGTTGGCACGGCGCTGTTACAACCCCTGTGGGGTCTTGCAGGTTCGGGGCAAAGAAATTCTGAATCGGAAGACGATGCCGAATTTTTTGTAGATGAGCAGTAACCGTGTCCCAACCCTGGAACAACATAACAAGCACCATCGGGAGAACGTTGAGCCCCAGCACGCGCATCTTGAACCCAAACAACGCGATAGCTTAGCTTACTGCCTTCGGCAGATCGCAATTTCCTACTAAAAATCGAACACGACGACCAGGTTTAACCTGCTCAACATAGGTCATTGGGTTACACTCCCGACTGTAGCGCTCGCCATCTTTTAGTTTTTTTTACGACTTGCAAAACCTTCACTAGAGGCTTTAAATCCGGTTGCACTCTTTCCACGAGATGACCCAAAGGGGAAGTTGCCAAATCGGGCAACACATTGTAACCCATCTGCGTTAGTGTCGGCACAATGTAGGCGTTCCAGCCATAAGGGGCAGACATTCCCTGCAAACCTATAACCAATGGTGTTCGATTTGCAGGTCGATTGTTTGGCAAGAAAATTGCAACTGGAAATCGCTTAATTGTTCATCAATATTCAGTGATGCCAGTAAAGTGAAATGGTTCGTTAAACCAATAACGATAACTGTTAATACCATCAAAAGTAATTGGGTCAGGTTCATGTATAGCCATGAGCAGTTATTAACAATTTAAAATCATTCAGAAATCTAGTTATCATTAATATAAGAATTTATCAAACCCCGTAGGTTGGGTTGAGTCACGAAACCCAACACATCACAAAGTATGAAGGATGAAGTATCAAGGATGAAAAAATCAGGAAAATCATCCCCGTAGGTTGGGTTGAGTCACGAAACCCAACATTTAATCGAAGTATTGATGACACTCGATCGATAGTTTTTTAGAAATATAGTTATCCATCAATATAAAAATTTATTAGATTTAAGCTGTGCAGTCTTTCTTAACCATGACTTGTACGAAAAAAAGATTACTTTTTATTTTCTTTTGACATTTTTGTAGATGCACTTGTTTTTAAGCTAAAGTTAATCTTCCTTTAATTTGTTCTTGATGTTATTCCTGTGTAATAATACGTAATCAATATAAGTAGAACTAGCTAAAAACTGAAAAAGTTCAGCAGGAAATTGCAGTATGTTTACTAATCCTCAAATGATTATCAGAGGCTTAAAAGTAATCACTTATACGGTTTTGGGGCGAGAAATGCCTCTAGAAACTCACGATCGCCATATTTTGGAAAAGAAGATAATCCCGTACTTTGTTCAAAAAGAAGAGTTTAGAAAAGTCCTATTTGTAGGATGCGGTTCTTATACCAAGCATTATGAAAAATGGTTTAAGAACAAAGAATATTGGACAATTGATATCAACCCAATGAAAAAGATATATGGGGCTGAAAAACACATTGTTGGCTCCATGACTGATATTGCTAATCATTTCTCGGAAAATGATTTAGACGTTATTTTTTGTAATGGCGTTTTCGGATGGGGACTGAATGATAGAGAAGAGGTGGAAAAAGCATTTGCAGCTTGCTATCAATCTTTGCGTAAAGGTGGTGTTTTAATCATAGGTTGGGATGATGTTCCAGAGAAAAAACCTTTTCCTCTAGAAACTTGTGAAAGCTTGAATCGATTTCAATCTTATTATTTTCCGCCTCTTTCAACTGCACTCTATGTCAATTTAGCTGACGAATCAGACAAACACAGATATAACTTTTATGTAAAGGGTTAATAGATAGTAGTTAGTAGTAAGTAGTAAAGATTAACCACTAACTACTAACCACTAACAATCCTACTTAGTTGCCATCCAATTCCCACCTGCACGCACATCTACTACCAACGGTACGCTTAGCGATACAGCGCCTTCCATAACAGATTTAATATGAGGTTGTACTTCTTCCCATTCCTCTGGTGGAACTTCAAACACAAGTTCATCATGTACTTGCAGGAGCAAACGGGCTTGGTAGTTTTGTAAAATGCCATGCAGTTTTACCATCGCAATTTTAATAATATCAGCGCTGGAACCTTGAATTGGTGCATTAGCTGCTGCACGTAACAGACCTGCATCATAAGCACCCAAATTCTTAAATTTGGTGAGGTCAATGTCCGCTGCATTGGTATTTTTGAGACTCCGCAAGGTATTGCTTGTAAAGTCAAAATATCTTCGCCGTCCAAAAATAGTTTCTACATAACCTTTACTAACAGCTTGTTTTTTCACGGATTCTAGATATTCAAACACTTTAGGATAGCGTTGGTTAAATCGTTTAATGAATTCATTAGCGTCAGCTTTATCTACACCAGTGGAACGAGAAAATCTCACAGAACCCATTCCGTAAATCACACCAAAGTTGATAGTTTTTGCTAATCTTCTTTCGTCTGGTGTCACATCTTCCTTTTCAAAAATAAGCCTTGCCGTAACACTATGAATGTCCTCGTTATTTTGGTAAGCTTTCACTAACACAGGTTCTTGGCTCAAATGAGCTAAAATTCGTAACTCAATTTGTGAGTAATCAGCAGCTACCATTAACCAACCTGATTCAGGAATGAAAGCTTTACGAATCTGGCGGCTAAAAGCTGTACGAATGGGTATATTCTGTAAGTTCGGATTGGAGGATGACAGGCGACCTGTAGATGTTGCCGTCTGGTTAAAACTTGTATGTATTCTTTGAGTATCTGAACGTACCAATTCTGGCAATGCATCTACATAGGTGGACTTCAATTTAGATAGGGTGCGATACTCAACAATGGCATCAACAATGCCAGTTGTATCAACTTCTCGCAATTTTTCCAGTGTTGCTGCATCAGTCGAATAACCTGTTTGAATTTTGCGCGAATACTTAGTGCTTAGCTTCAATTTTTCAAACAATATCTGGCTTAATTGTTTTGGAGAACCCAAATTAAACTTTTTTCCAGCTAGATCGTAAGCTTGCTGTTCAAACTTAGCTAAATCAGTTTCTAAAACACGAGATAGTTCCTGCAAATAAGCGGTATCTATACGAATACCCTGGTATTCCATCTCTGCTAAAACTGGTTCTAGAGGTTGTTCTACTTTTAGAAGTAGAGAGGCACCACTTCTCGTCTCTAAATTACCTGGACTGTCTGCATCAATTTTCTCTAGTTCCTCACGCAATTTGGGTACCAGTTGAAATGTACTATAGACATCCATACCGCAATAATTTGCTACAGAGGGAATGTCTAAGTCTGCTATGGTTTTGCCTTTAGGAACTAACTCAGAATAGCTTTTCGCTGAAAGACCCAAGTAACGCTGGGCTAAGCTACTAAGATTGTGATTGCCATCGGGATTCAGAATGTAACTTGCTAGCATGGGGTCAAAGACGACTCCTGCAAGTTTAATTCCTTGACATCTTAAGACTAAGCGATCGAACTTCGCATTTTGCAAAGTTTTTGGGTAATTTGTACTTTCCAAAATTGGACGCAGTGCGGACATAGCAATGCTTTGATTTAAATTGTTCCCTGCTTTGTGTCCGAGGGGAATATAAGCAACGCTATCTGGTTCTGTTCCCCAGCAACAACCAATTCCCACTAAAAATGCATCTCGTGGTTCTAAATCACTAGTTTCTGTATCCCAAGCAACGGGATATTTGGGGTCAGTAAATTTTTGCAGCAGGTTTACTAACTCGGTGAGTTTTTCTAGAGTGTCAACGATTCTTGGTTGAATCGCTGTATCAGTAGAATTTTGTTGAAATGCTTCTGTATCTTCAGCACTGAAAAACCACAAATCATCACTTTCATAGTTGGGAAGTGGAACTGTGGTGTCTTCTGATTCTTCAGTTGCTTCTGGCGTTTCTTCAACTGTCCCACCAAATTTTTGCTGGAGTTCGTTAATTTTGCTTAAAAAAGTTTTAAATTCTAGCTTTTCTAAAATTGGGATGAGACCGTCTGTGTCAAACCCTTTGAGTTTGCAATTCTCTAAATCAATTTCTAAGGGAACATCCAGAACAATTGCTGCTAAATAACGGGATTTTTCTGCGTCTTCTTTCCCAGTTTCTAGTTTTTTCTGAGTTGCACCTTTAATTTCTCCTAAGGCAGCGTAAATCTTTTCCAAAGAACCATAGGTATTTAGCAACTGTACTGCTGTTTTTTCCCCTATGCCCCTAACACCAGGAATATTATCTGATTTATCGCCGCAAAGAGCTTTGTAATCAACAACTTGGGATGGTTCTATTCCCAATTTTTCCTTGACTTGTTCCGGTCCAAATTCAGTAATACCAGCAGATGCAGAACGCTTGAGAGATTCCGGACTAAAATACAAAACGCTAATTTCTTTTTCAGGGTCAATAAGTTGAAATAAATCACGATCGCCCGTAAGAATTTTGACTTTATATCCAGTTTTCGCTGCTTGTTGTGCTAGTGTTCCTAACACATCATCTGCCTCATAGCCTGGAGCCGTAACAATTTTTAAATTGAGTGCCTCCAGTAACTCGTGCAAATTTTTTAAATCGGGAATAAAGTCTTCTGGTGTCCCAGGGCGGTCTGCTTTATAAGTATCGTCGGCTTCGTGACGGAAGGTTGGCAAGCCCAAATCAAAGGCTACTGCCATTGCTTGAGGTTGCTGGGTCGCCATGACCTCTAACAAAGATTTCAGAAAGCCGAAACACACACTGGTAGGTATTCCCATTTTTGTCCGCAATCCGCCGTCTCGTCCTTTAGCAAAAGCAAAATAAGAACGAAAGGCAAGGGAATGCCCATCTACCAGAATGAATGTAGGGTGTGTTTTCATTAATGATTGAGAAGCCAACTGGTTTGATAATATTTTTTGGACATATATATATTTTAACCAGTTGCTTTACCAATCATCTCTTACTTAGAGGTTAATTTAGTCTAATTATCCTGCTTGATTTTGACGATGCCGCAATTTTAGCAAACTCACTGCTCCTACACCCAACAACGCGATCGCACTTGCTGGTTCGGGTACGGATGCTATATTATCCTTTCCAAAATCTAATACAAAAACCACATCATTGAAATCGCGATCCGAAGGACCTTCAGGTCCATACAAATCCTCGAAACCTAATAACAAGTAATCATTCACTTCATAAGCAACCAAATGCTCCAGTCCGTCTGGGTTAGTTTCCGCATTTGCACCATAAACATAGCCATTTGGATCGTTGAATCCATTTGCTTTTGTAAAGAAGTTAAGTTGCGTACCACCTGGTATCTTACCCAAATCAACATAATCACCGATATCTAGTACACCTTCTGGGGACTCCTCACCTATCTGGCATTTTGAATTAGCACTTTGAGAAATGTCACAGGAAATGTTATTGAAAAGCAATCCTTTTTGATAATCATTGCCTTTGATTGCCTCATAAGCCAGTTGATTTTTATAGCCAGCGCCTTCATTTAAAAACCAAATCCGAACATTATGGTCGTATTTCAGACTGAGTTTTGTAGGATCTAATTTGTTTAATGAATTCTCAGGAATTGAAATGGTTTCTGGCTGCACAAATTCTTGAAATTTTTCAATAAAAGACGGAAAAGCTGAATTGTCAGTTAATTTATCTTCTACTTCATGAGTTTTTGTCCAATCACCCCAGGTAAAGATACTAGCACTTGCGGGGGCAACAGCAGACAGAACACCAGCTATTGTAGCGACGGCAGCTATAAGTTTTTTTACCTGATGCTTTTTCATAAGAAAACTCCTTCACACTCTTTTTGCTCTTTAGTTAAGAACTTGTTAATTTAACTTATTAGACTACTAGTTTTTACTTAGTTCATTTTGTTCTGTACTTATTATTATCTGAGTGCTTTTCTGTGTCTACACTGAAAAGCACTTCTTTTAAAACTCTTTATACTGGCGCTTTTACGGACATAAATTTGTAAAATGTATGTTCTTTTCCGAAATCAGACCCTAGCGGCATGAAGTTAGCGTAAATCTCGCTGGATAAGGAAAAGCGTTAAATTAATACATTTAGATTTTTGTATAGCAATCCTAAATTATTTGTAAAATTCCCTCTTCTCTCTTGTCTTGACGCTCTTGGCGAGGTCAGGCGCTTCTCCTTACGGAGACGCTACGTGAACAAGCCGGGGAACCTTAGTCGAGCACTGGCTCGTCTTGGTGGTTAATAATTTTACCTATTAAATAAAACTGCTGTAGCTGCTGCGTAACCGTACCTAAATGTACTTCTGCTGGTGGGCAGTACCCACTTAGGTCTGAATCAGTGTAAGTTAGGCAGCGCTACCTAGTTGAATTTACTTAACTATTTTCAACAGCCAAAAACCCGGCTTTTTAAAAAAACCGGGTTTCTAAGGTATATGCGCCCTGTTTCACATGATTTATAGGTTATGGTGAAAAAAATCTACTGCGGTGTGTTCTCTTGCTGTTGGCGACGGCGTAGTTTCATCAGTCCAACTGCTCCCACTCCCAAAATAGCGATCGCACTTGTAGGTTCTGGTACATAAGCTCTACCATCTAGGTTGTTTTCACCAACATCAACAACAAAAACCACATCGTTGAAGTCGCGATCTGCGGTGATAATACCGTTGCCTCCTGCTGTCGAACCCACGGGTCCGTACAAATCCTCAAACCCAATCAACAGGTAATTGTTGTATTCATAAGCAGCAATATGCTCAAGTCCATCTGGGTTCTGAGTACCATCTTCACCGTAAATATTTTTGACATTAGTTGCTGGGTTAGTTCCACCTGGCTCTTGGGGGTTAGCACCATTTGCTCTTAACCAGAAGTTTAACTGTGAGCCTCCAGCAACTGTACCCAAATCAACATAATCACCAACGTTTAACGTCCCGTTGCTATCAGGCTTTTCGCAGTTGTTGTTATTTCCATTGATGCAAGAGGCATCTTGAAAAATATACCCCGCTTGATAATTCGGTGGTTGAACCGCTTCGTAAGCTAACTGATTGCGATAAAAAGCGCCTTCATTGAGAAACCAAACACGAACGTTACTGTCAGATTTTAGCTGTAGCTTGGAAGGGTCTAGTCTTCTGACCTCATTTTCGGGAATTGCTATGCCTTCTGGTTGTACAAATTCCTGAAATTCCGGAATCAGAGTTTGAAACCCTGATGTATCTGTTGCTCTTGGCTGGATTGGATTTGCTGTCAAATTGTTCCAGTCATTGGTATTTGTAAGTGAGGCTGCACTGACGGGAGCAATTGCAGAGAAAATTCCACCTAAGGTAGCAAGAGTAACAAAAAATTCTGTTAACCTGTTTTTTTTCATGGAAACCCTTTTATCTTTTGCAACAAGGTTACAAAGTTGTTCACTTAAGTTGGAGCGCTGGTTCTGACTCTAGTAACCTAGGTTAATTAATCACTGCTATTTCAGTATCTTCTTTTAGACCTATATCTCGACGTAACATTCTTATAGAGAGATTTTATTCCCGTATTATTTATGAATTCAGCATCACCTAAGGTTGGATTGGCTCCTGTTTCTGATATTCGACTGCTTGTCGTAGATATTGATGGCACAATTACAGGAAAATCCAACACAATTAGTGAACCTGTAAAGCAGGCAATTTTTGCAGCGCAAGCACGGGGTGTGCAAGTAGCGATCGCGACTGGTCGTATGTTTCGCTCAGCTTTGCGCTTTCACCAAGAAATTAACTCTAGATTGCCATTAATCGCTTATCAGGGAGCTTGGATTCAAGACCCCATTAGCCAACACATTCATCGGCATTTGACTGTGTCTGGAGAAACTGCACTTAAGCTTCTAGATTATTTTGAGCAACCCGAATTGCGTTGGCTGTTATCGGTACATTTCTACATTAATGACCAACTTTATGTACGGGAAATCACTAAGGAAACTGAGATTTATGCTCAACGTTCGGGTACAACTCCGATCGCTGTTGGTGACTTGCGCCAAGTTGTTCGCAATGAACCTACAAAAATTTTGGCTTTATGCGATGACAAAAATGTTATCGAGCAGTTGCTAGGAAATTTGCGCCGCCAATACACGCCAGCTGAACTGTATCTTACTACCTCTGTTGCTACATTCTTTGAAGCAACGAATCCTTTTGTTAACAAAGGCGTTGGAGTGCGTTATTTAGCTGAAGAACTGTTAGGGCTGCAAAGAGCAAATGTTATGACTATCGGTGATAATTTTAACGATGTAGAGATGTTGGAGTACGCAGGCGTTGGTATTGCTATGGGTAATGCGCCATTTGCTGTTCAAGCTAGAGCCAAATGGGTAGCTCCTGATGTGGAACAAGATGGAGTAGCAGTGGCGATTGAAAAATTTTTGTTCTCATGAGGGGTGTTGGTAGTTAGTAGTTAGTGGTTAGTTGTTTTGCTACAAAAAACTGACTTTTGACCCTTTACTAGAAATCAGAAAGAGCACCGACGACTGGCCGTGTTTCGTCTCGGTGCTCTTGCTGGTTCGCTCCTCACACAACAAAAAATATACACTAGGTTTTTTGCAGTGTCAAGAACGAGTGAAGAATTTTTATTTTCTTTACAAGTTCCTGTTGCTGTGGTGTTACGTCACAATTCTTCGAGAGCAGAAATACTTAGTTTTTCTTCCAGCAGGAATTTCAATACAGACTGGGTAGCCATAACTAGTCCGAGTCTGGCTTGTGCTAACTCAGGCAAGGTCGTTTTTACCTCACCAAACATAGGGCATTTGCACCAAAAAGTTTCAAAGGCTTGACTTAAAGCCAACGCTTCTTTTTCCCAGTTCACCGACTCATGGCGCAAGGAACACGCTAACCGATCTACCACTTTCACCAACTGATTAATGAGCCGATACGAAGTCAGTTCACAAAAGCGCAGTTTTTCATCACTATCAAGCCAAGGAATAGGATTGGGGATAAAAATGCTTGGCGAAAGCTGCTTTGTACTCCTGATACTGTATACCTCCTGTTCACCAAGTTTAATCAACCCCTCTTGTATTGCTAGCTGTACTAATGAGCAGCATCTTGCATGGACGTATTGAGCTGTAAATAGGATTGGAATGTCTTTTCTTTCCGGCTCAGGAGTTCCCCTACTCAAGGGCTCCCCCGTCTCCCCTACTATCCATTGTCCACTGGCAAGCCCCTGGAGCCAACTAGCTAAGGCTGAGTGAGCCACTTCCAAATGAATCCAGCCAGGAGAGACTATTTTAATTATTAAATGATTGTCATAATTTTTTGATATATGAGAAAGTAGTTCGTTAGCTATGTCTAAAGGCGGATATTTCTGATATTTTGCCAGTTGTAGGGCTATACCTGAGATATAAAAAATTCTTTGCTCATCTCTACCTTGTGATAGAGGAATATTTTGTTCTGTTGTCCATGGTATCTTGTAATGATTAGTATAAATACTTAGAGCGATAGCTAATTTGCTATAGACTAACTGCTTAATAGCTGTGCTTTTGCTAACCAGTAACTTTTGATGCACACAGCCCTCGGTTAATAAAATACTCTTGTCTACAGTTCAATTCCATGTCATCTTCCCGAAGACATAAGTTTCTTGTAAAAAAAGAAAAATTAGAATTGTGCAAAATTTAATGAACAAGGGGTAAATTTTACTACCATCATTGTACAGTAAGAAGTATAACAAAAGAGAGAAGCTCAACCTTCTACCTTTTGGATGGCTGGCACTGTTAGGATTAATGCTTGAAGTGCCAACACAAAGACACTCCTTGCACCTTATTTTTTGTACGTCTTTGTCTTCAGCCGAACGCTTTCTTTCTTTTAGTCTTAAATTTATGTGCTGTAAGTAAGCTTATTTGCGGTTTACTCGTACAGGTGCAAGATGTGAGTTAACCAATTTAATTAACAGTATCCCTCCCACTAACCACTAACTACTAACCACTATCCACTAATTCCTAACAGTCCCCATCCAAAATTTCAATAACAATATTTACCGTTACCATTAGCCCGAGGGTGCTCTTTGCCCGTTCGCATTGCACCCAATATTGTGGAAATATAGACGCAACGCTTAGCTTTACCGCCATTCTTGCTGGAGAAGGTTATTTGTCCTAGCGTTCTCAGTGATGTTTGAGTGCATTCATCTCCAACTTGGTAAATGGGACAACCCTGGTAATTAAACATTATTCGCCAAGCTTGTTCTGAAGGGTTTTTTGGGAAAGTTGTCTCGTATTTTCCTTTATCATTTTTTAACAGATCAATGCAAATGTTATTATCTAGGTTATGCCATAGTTTATCGTTGGCATGAATAGTATCAGGAATGAAAGACTGGGCTTGCGCTTGATGAACAGCCCATTGCACAACACCATTTTTTTCGCGAAAAGTGACTTGCCAAGTTAACTTGTTTTTTGTAGCCAAATTTTGTGCTTGACGTATGGCTTGGTAAGCTTCGCCTTGGGCTGTTTTGAGTCGTTGAATATCAACAAAGGCTAGCCAGTTGGGAATTGCGATCGCAGCTAATAAGCCAATGACTAAAGCAATAACTAAAATTTCTAACACTGTGAAGCCACTGTTAGAGCGATTTTTCAAACGCTTTGTCTGCATTAATTTGGATATTAAAAAATCACCAGAAGTATCTATTTGTCTTTACTGATATATTTTTTAATATCCGGATACTCAGTACATTGTTTGATATAGCTTCAGACAAAACTTCTCATTTGCGTTTTTTTCGACGGAATTAAACAATACACGATGAATAAGTTTTAGAGACATACTATGGAAAGCCTCTATATATACTAAATCTTATAAACAATCTTAAGTTAAAGGATATTAGTTCTTAATTTTTTTTAAATACCCATTTTTCCAAAGGTAGAAAGGGCTTGCTAAACTAGCTAACAATAGTTGCATTTCACAAGCTGGAATTAACTCAGTTTTTACCTTGATGCCATATTTTAATAAATGTAGCACTGCTTTCAACATATCATTTATCATAAAAGCACAAAACATAATCGGTCTTATCCAAGGTTTAATGTTTACCATACGTGTAACATAACGACTTAATCCAATACCACGAAAAAATGGAATTAAATACTCTCTTCGTAAACGAAATTGAGGTATTTGATGATAAATTTCCATTTCTGGGTTGTACCAAACTTCCCACCCTGCTTTTTGAATATAAGACAACATTTCAGTATCTTCACCAGTAAGCATATTGCCAGTGACTCTGCCAGTAAGAACCAATTGATGTGGTACACTTTTTAACCAAGCTTCTCGGCGGACAACTAGTCCTGCGGAGGGTGGTAATAGTCTTTTTTTCGGATCGTACAGCAATGGCAAGTTTCCTCGCTCAGTAATTGCCAAAAATGGAGCAATACGTTGGAAATGCTCTGGAGGCTCTACTTCCCACTTAGGGTGAATTTGACTACCATAAGCCCCTGCTTGTGGATATTGATGACCAAAATGATAAGCCTTTGCAACCCAGTTTGATGTTGGGTAATTGTCATCATCTAGAAAACCAATTAAGTGACCTTTTGCTTCTTCAACTGCTCGCTTACGGGCATATGCTGCCCCCTGTTGCTTTTCAAAGCAATACTTTAAGGGGTAAGGACGCTGCCAATAGCCTTGATAAGTTTGAACAATTTTAGCTGTATTATCTGTGCTGTTATTGTCTACAACAATAATTTCCCAAGAAAAATGCTCGGTTTGAATTTGAGCGTGCAATCTGTCTAGCAATTCGGGTAAACGGCTTTCCCCGTTGTAAGTCGGTATAGCTACAGTAAAATCAACGTGCATTGTCATTACACCACGCAAAAAACACACCTAGTAAATCAATTTTGAACTTTAGGTGTATGTTTAGTGTTCAGTAGCGTTACTGAATTTATTCAATGAAGTAATTCTATGCCAACTTTCAGTTACACTCATTATCTCTTCCAGTTTTTACTGAGCCTAAAAGAGTTTTCACAATTACGCATCGTCTGACATTAGTAGCTTGATTAGAAGAGCCAGGTCTAGTCCCAGCTACTCCTACAATTAATCCTCTATTACCAAGATTTGTGTTCTGTACTGCTGTTAAGCCGTTAGTCTTTGTCTTAACTAACAAATCTAAAGCACCCATGTAATCAAAAGTAATTGTTTGTGTGACATTGGAAGCGAGAGGATAGGATACAGCAGTAGTGGCAGTTGTAGTATTTTTATCAGTGAGATTTGTACCTAGTATTATCTCTCCTGGTTTGATTCCCAAGTCTTCGCCCAGATTGCGCCAGACATTTGGTGTTGAGCCTTGATGAACAGAAATTTGTGAGATATTATTGTTAATCCTAAAGCTAACACTGTAACTAAGTTTTCGCTTTTTAGCTTCTTGCTGAGCCTCTTGAATTGCTGCCAAAATCACATCATTAGCTTTATTTACCCGTTGTCTGTTGACAAAGCCAAGCCACGCAGGAGCAGCGATCGCTGATAAAATTCCAATTATGAGGACTACAGCTAAGACTTCGATCATGGTAAAGCCAGAACTGTGTTGAGAAAGGTAAGAAGAGCGGTGTGGTTTTCCAGCCAGTACCCTTGTAGGGATTTGCTGTAATATTTTGGATAAAATTAGGATATACATGATAGCACGCTTCCCTTAAATAACTCTACATATGAAAAATTTCAATCATTGTCCTAACTAACGTTGGCTGGCTTACACTTGCTTATTCAGTAAATAAGAATCCGCGTCCTTTCACACTAATACTTGCTTGGGGAAAATAAGATCTTTGGCTTTCTCGGTTTTGGCTGAAATTGAGGTTATTGTTCTGAAGACGTGCAAGAGCGTTACCACGTAAATAAACTTCTGCTGCAACGTTGTTTGCATTGTTTGCTAGGACACAGACATAAAAACCGCGTGTGTTTACATTACCAGTGGCAACAGCATCTCCAGTTCCAGTGTATTTCGGTACTAACTTATAACTAGTGTCAGGATCACTAGTGTCAGGGCAGGTGGGTCGTTGATTCGTACTACTATCTATCGGTGTCTGATCGATGTAATCAACGAGAGGTAAAATTTGCTGGTCGTAAGTTTCTCCGCTTTTCTTAGTCCATCGATTCATCTTAGTCTTCAGGTCGCCAGAATCTTTCAACTCAAACAATTGAAAACCACTGTCTCGCGTGTTGTCTCTATCTGTCTGCGAGGCTCCATAACCACCACTAATTTGAAATCTACCAATTCGAGCAGCCCCAGACCATGCAGAGTTATTATCTTTAATCATGTAATAAGCAACTAGGGCATAAACAAAGGTATCATCAGACCCACCAGTGACAGTTAATCCTCCAGGAATAAAATGGCGCTTCCAAAATACGAGAACAGGAAAGTAATTGTCTTTCTCGTCGTACTTGGGTAATTGCTGTCTAATGGCAGCAATACCATCATCATCGTAGATATAAACAGCTTGCTGCAAATCTCTTGCAATATAATCAAGTGCGCCCTTAATTTCTTGCTCGGTATTTGTCTTTGCTTGCTCTTGGCGATCGGATGCCATGATGTTGATCATTAATCCCATCAAAGGTGTGATGATTAGGAAGGCTAGAATCATACCCACCAACAACTCAAGTAAGGTAAAACCACCAAATTTTTGTTTCAACCTAGAATGTTTTAGCTGGTTAATGAAAAGCCATTTTAGTGGATTCATGATGCTACCTTTTCCCCTTAAAGCTGCGGATTTTTAGCACTGAGATTGAGCGTTAATATTACTACCATTAGCTGGAAGTTTTAGGCGATCGCAGAAATCGCTAAAGGTCGTCGTGCCATGTGATATTTCTGTTGTTATTTCCACTAAAGGAGCTTGGAGCGATCGCAAACCAGTTCCTCCAGTAAAAGTTTGTTGTAGTTTGACATTAGAGTCTTTCGATGCTTTCAATGTGATGCCACTTTTAAAAGCATCCGCCCTGTAGACTCGTAACCCCAATTTGTACCCTTTTTGGAAATCTGTGGAACTGGAGTTATACCCAAAGGCTTGGATAACCATGTCTCTGGAATTTGTACACCCTCCTGTATCTCCATCTACGCAAAAGAGTTGAGATGATGTGGTTGTAGGGGAAATGCTACAGACTCCAGTGGTAGAACAACTCAAGGTACCTGAAGGGGGATCTGGTGACGATGGATCGGCTGTTGCCGTTGCATCTCTAACTGCGATGGGAGGCGCAGGAATTGTTTTTGTCCTGAGACCCTCAACGTAGATCTTTGCAGCTTCAGTTGCTAATTCAACGCGCTTTGCCTGTACCCTTGTTGCCACAGACAGAACAATCACAGGTGAGATTGCTGCTAACAAGATACTAACAACAATGATTGCTACTAATGATTCGATAATAGTAAAACCTGATTCGCTAGATGAGGGTATTGGCTGTTGTTTTTGGTCAATCATAGCTTTAGCTTTAGTCATGAAATGACACGAGTTTTTTATCTGTAGTCAAGCTTGGTTGGCAACTAAGGCTTAGGACATAGGTCTTGTGGCCGTTGATCTGGGCTAAGAGCGTATTTGAAATCAGTTCCGTAGGTAGTAGGAGCATCATCATAGCCAGTATCTTTCTGAGCGGCACATAACAAGGTTTTCACCCAATTATCATCTCGACCGACTTCTCTATAAAACTCATTAGGAGCGCCTACCGATGGTGCAGAAAAGCGCTGAGAGAACAAGTCAGGCAACTGAGTTAGTAAAGCTACGTCATAACCCCAGAAACGTCTAGGTGCTGCATAAAATGATGTACGTCCTAAAGTTCCAATTTGATTGACAGTCAGTCTGTAGCCTTGGCGATTTCTCAAAATCGTTGGATTATCAAAATTACTGGTGAGAGTCAAGAAAGGTGCCGTAGCATAGGCGCTGCGTTTCATTTGAATGAATGCACCAGAGGCTATATGCTTGATAAGATCGGTATCATTTGGTCCGTTTTGCCAGCGTTCTATGTAACGTACAAAGTTTTCCAAACCACCATTGCTTTCTGTTGGACGTCCTGGAGTGTCACCTTGAGCGAAAACGAGATTTGTTTCCGTCTCAGTAGCAGTTTGCATCCAGTTGCCATATTTTCTTGCATCTTCATCCCCTGTTAGAGTAATGGAATCGTCAGTATCGGTATTTGTTGTAAGTGGATAGTGAATTTGCAGTACTGGCGCTAAAATCGGCTGTTCTGTTGCCCTCGTTCCAGTTAAGGTACTGAGATTTTCAATCCATAAAGGATATTGAAAGTTATAGCTATCTTTGGGACTACCGTCCTTGTTATATGTTTTAAACCACAAGCTGTTACTTTGAGTACGAGGTTGGTTAGTATTTGAATGTGGAGAGTAGTCCCGAGCGTCTATTTTTAAAGTGTTGGAAAAAGGAAAATATCTGACTTCTAAATTGCCGCTGTTATCAAATATTCCCAGAGGAACAGGAGTTTTGTCAGAGTCTAATATTAATGCGTTGTTGACTGGAGAAACGGGAATGATTGAAGTACCACTGTTTGTGGCTGTTAAACCACTACGGTATCTTAAAAATGCAATTCGACGAGGATAGCGTTGATCTTTCGCAGGTGTTGCTGTAGTACCAGCCCAGAGTCTAGTAGTCTGTATTGACGTAATACTAGCATCAGACAATGCTTTAACGAGATCATTAGCCTTAATGTTTTGCTCTGTGTTACTAAAGCTTGTATCCCCATTTAGATCGTATCCCACCACCCAGTCATTAGGTTGACAAGCTGTCACTGTTAGCTTGGGACATACTTCCATCACATATTCTGAAAATGTCACCCGACGCTGAATTGGTGTAACAAAATTGTTGAAGTAAGAACTACCGGCGGGGGGAGTTGTGGGATTTGTTGAGTAATCAGTATCAGTAAATTGACGGCTAGTGACGAAATTATTATCCCAGAAGCCATTAAGCCTTGCTGCTATGGTCGCAGTAATGTTGCTCTCGGTAATAGGGACAGATGTATTTGTCTTAAGACCATCACCATCAATGTCAACACCAATAGAAGTTTCATTTAGAGTATTGACATCGCCATCTATATTACCGTTGTTATTGAGATCGTATCTAATAGCTGCTTCATTCAGGGATATCTGTGTTGTTCCAAGAGAACCACCGCTACCATCAACGTCATAGCCTATAGGGTGGTACCCATAATTATCTCTTAGATCGTAATCGCCCTCTTGGCGGAAACCAAAGCGGAAATTACCAGACAAAATTGTAATTGAATCAGCAATCACAGATGCTGGTCGCCAAGTTTCACCAGTATCGCAACTAGAAAATTGATTTTTACGACAAGCAAATTGAGGATTCAAAGCTTTACGTTTGTAAAAGTCAGTCCCCCAGGAAGCTGCTGTTTTTAATAAAATATCTGTAAACTCTTCCTGAGTGTGGACGTTAAAATTACCTCGGATATATGTTGGCAAATTAGTAGCTAGAATTAAACCTTTTTCTTCTGGCTTGTATACGCTATTGCGGCTCAAATCACTACCATTAATTAATAGGATTCCATTTGGTTTGCGAGTAGGATCTAGTTTAAAGTCGGTACTACTTACATCTCTGTTATTAGGTTCACTATCATCTGGTAATGCATCATCACGAGTAGCATAAATAATTCCACTATTTGGCAGTAAAAACTCTCCAGAATTTTTAGATTTTCTGCGTATCAAATCTAGATCTAAAATTGTGGCACGAATTTCTAAAGGCTGACGCAGTTCAACATCTAAATCGTAGGCTCTGGAACTTGAAGGCTTATCAATTGCCTGAATCTGCCTTGGATCTAAAAAAGCAGTTTCCATAATCGCGCCGTGAGGAATGGCAGTATCTGTGGGAGAGCCAATACTACCATCCAAAATTTTCAAGGAGCAAATAGCAGAATCAATTGCTGATTGTTCTGAAAGAGTTAGAGACTCAGCAGCATCGATTCTTGCTAAAGCCTTTTTGAGTTGTTCATTCACTAAACGCCCGTTGGGGTATTTTAACTGTGCTTGGTAATCTAGCACTGTTCGATAAGTTGTAACTGACAAAGTCCCAGGGTCATATACAACACCATTGTTGGATTTACCCTCTGTACCAGCAGCAACAGTAGTTGTCAATGCTAAGGCTCTGCTTGAAACAGGTGTCGTAGCTCTTTGTCTAACATCTATGAGTCCATCTTGGTTGATTGCGGTTGTTTCATTTGTAGGGTCGTAATAGCTACTGACACAGGCAATGGGGGTTTGATAATTGGTCGGAGCTTTAGGATCGTATGGGTCATCTTGGTAGTGATAAACTACTGTAGTTCGCATTTGTAAATAAGGCGTTTCGTTTTGAGGCAAACCCTGAGCTTGAGTTCTCACACCCATTGGCATACTATCTGACCAAACGACTTTTTGAGAGTTGGTAAAAGTGCGATTGCTTGGATCGTAATCATTAGGTAGGTAAATTCCTGCTCCTGTGATAACTCGCAAACCTCCAACTACATCCAAAGGACCCTGAGGTTGTTGGGTAGCTGATTTTTCCCAAAAACCGTCTCGCTCTGTATTACCTAAATCATCAAGTTGATAAGCTTGAGTAAAGCGTTGGCGTGGATTAGTGTTGTTGTCCCATTCCTTACCAGAAATGGGCTGTCCTGTTTCTGAACTCACAAATTTGTTTCTGGTCGTGTCATACCAATATTGAGGTAGGTTATTGCCGACCAAAACGCGATCTCCAAGTCGTGATTCTTTTCCCTCAGTGGTCTGTATTGCTGGGTCTGTTGCTGGTAGATAAATTTTATTGCCACCACTCACTTCTTTAATGCCTATATTGGCGTGTTTACTGGCATCAGTACCATTAGCAGGATCGAAAGGAAATACCCATACATCTACTGGGCGCAGCGAGTTACCACTTCCTGTCAGGGGACTGTTGGTTTCAAAGTCGTAATTTTCACTGTTGACCGTATATGTTACTGCATTACCACCAACAGGGATTTCAGCATAAGGAACACGGCGTGTTCTCTTTTTGAAGTAAATTCTCAATTGCTCGTTACGAGCTTGAGCCTGACTTAAGGTAGCATCAGAACTAGTACTTCGCCTAATTTCTTGTTGCACTTCATCTGGCAAATCACTATTATTAGGGTACGACGCATTTGTTGCTGCTACTAAGCGATCGAGACGTTTGAAATATGCCTCATCGTTGAAAGCTGCTGTAGTCCCATAAACATTACTAGGAACGGTCTTATTTGTGGAGCTAATCTCGCCTTGTGCAATAGTTAGGTTGGCAGCATTAACATCATAGGATTTATCAAATAAATCTACTTGTACAGCACTACCATCACTACTTTCACTGATACGGCTATTGATAACGTTACCGGCAACCAAGACCTTACTGTTTTCTTCTGTGTAATAGCAAGATTTGGGGCTGCTAACTAGATAAAATCTTATATCAAAGCCAGATTTTCTAGTTAGCAAATTACCATTGGTGAAAATGCGTCCATTTATGTTGATACCAAATCCAGGAGCAACTTCTAGATCGTTTTCATAGAGCACTGCGTTATTGTTCAGAGGCACCCTTTCTCGATCTTGCTGATATTCTAGTGCCACAAAGCCTTTAC
The DNA here is from genome assembly GCF_054684315.1 of Scytonema sp. NUACC21. Classification (NCBI taxonomy): domain Bacteria; kingdom Bacillati; phylum Cyanobacteriota; class Cyanophyceae; order Nostocales; family Scytonemataceae; genus Scytonema; species Scytonema sp. NUACC21. Next base: position 96,415 of record NZ_BAAFZH010000081.1, read on the forward strand.
TGCCATTAAACTTCTCATATTTATTGGCATCTAGCCCTGCGATCTCGGTTATAGGTACGTTAGTGCTATATACAAAAATACTTCGCTTTAGTTTACTGCCAACTTTATACCAACCTTGTGTTCCTACTAAGTTAGCACTGGTAGCAATAGGGCTCGAGCATCGATTACCAACAGCGCCTTCATCCATCGGTTGTGCTCTTGCCTCTAAAGGACCTCTGGGTCTATCAGTGGTTGGAGTTCTAAAATAAATACCGTAAAGTGTATAAGTATCAAATTTCCCATTGTTATCTGTATCAGTAGGATATTTCCAAGCTGTTTTGAGAGTTTCTTCGTCTTGAATATTGGTTGATCCGTTGAATTCCCTAACAAGTTTTAACTGAGTCTCATCGCCAAATGTAAATTGGTTAATGTTATCAGCAATGACTTGGGAAAGTGAGAAGTCTGAGGGTGTAGACCGAGGTAATCTGGGGTCTTTAAATAACTGATCGACTTTTGCTTTTGCTCTTTCAAGAGATGGTGAAGCTGCATTAAGAACGGCTTCATTAATACGAACGTTACTAGCATTTTTCGAGCGCTCAAACGACCGAAATAAAATAGCCACTGTTAGCAGTACAACTACTAGCGATACCATTGCCACTGTTGGCAATACAAAACCAGCATTAAGTGACTCTGCGCGTTTATTAGTAATTAAGAAACTTCGCAGTAACCATAATCTTTGGGATTTTATGGTAGAGTTAGATTGGTTATAAAGGTTTTGGTAGAAGAGTTTTATCGCTTTGACTAACTTGCTATTAGATTTCATAGCCATTTCCCTGCTAAGTGTGATCCGGCTCTTTGAGATTGTTTAATGTTGAGACTTCTTAACTACTAATAAAAGTTTGTAGAAAAAAGTAAGGGATTTAGTATTAAACTACCTTCTCCCTAATTTCAGAACTTATAAAAGTAGTAGTTTGAGACAAACTAACTATTTGAAGTTATACCATTTGCTAATTCTTCGACTTCTTACGGGAAATACCGCTTTTGCCAAACAAATTGATACAGAAAAAAGATAATGGTGTCATAACTTAATATTAAATTTGTGGGAATTGATTCTTTCCGAACCTGACTTTATCAAACATTAGTACCTGACAGAGTAAGCTTATAATACCCATCTATTGAAGAAAACATATCACTCAGGTAAAAATTCATATCAAACTTCTGAGATCTAAGTGCTGTTAAGAGACTGCTAATGACCTTCACATTTCTTCAACCCTTCTGATGTCTTAGTTTCTAAGGCACGCTCAACTCCCTTAGCTATATTCTTGCGGAAACGTTAAGAGCAAAGCTCATGCTCGGCTTACTGCCATATATTATGCCCCGAAAGCGAAGCGTACTAAAGAAAGAGGCAAGGATTACTGTCTACAGAACTGGTCTCACGACCATTCACCGTCTTACTAACAGTCCTTAGGGCAAATATGTAAATTCAGTGTGTAACAGCTTATTAGCAATTGCCATCTAACCTTATAGTCAGTTAAAACTGAATAGCATTAAGTGTACGTAAACAGGTAAGTAAATTGCCATGCTGTCGTCACTTAGTATGAAGGTTATTGATTGAACAATCACTTCTCTTACAGCTTAGAAAGTCGGCAATTTTAACTACCAGCTATTTTGCTCTTGACACTAAGCTACTTCCTTCCCACTCTAAAATTACTGATTTATCTAAGTAGGGTTTTGCCGGACATTCAATGGCAAGTCATGTTCAACCTAAACTTTTAGTTAGTCTTCTGTTGGGAAGGAAGTAAACAATAAAAACATTGCAAAGGTTAATAACTCAGTTGAAGAACAATGGAGAACATAACAATGTTACAGGTTAAAAAAATTACTAGAACAATACCATCTATATTTATAGATAGAAAGTACTGGATTCCGAGAATCTGGTCGAATAGAGAGCTAGAAAAATTTGCCCATTTTTTTTCTGGTGATATTGTCAATGTTAGTGGTTGGCAAGATGGAGACAAAGAGGGTAGAAAATACAAAGACTACTTTATAAATGCCAGTAGTTACACGATCACAAACTACAAGACTGAAGCATGTGGATTGCAAGGTTATACTAATGAAATTTATTTGGATTTAGAAGATGAAATACCAGAGGAACTTTTAAATAAATTTGATGTGGTTTTTAATCATACAGTTTTAGAGCATATTTACCAGTTCAATACTGCTTTTAAAAATTTATGTTTAATAAGTAGAGATATTGTTCTTCTCGTTGTTCCATTTCTTCAACAAATGCACACAGAATATGGAGATTACTGGCGATTTACTCCTTTAACTATTAAAAGAATGTTTGAGGAGAACGGGATGTCTTTACTATACCTAAGTTTTAACGGTCATAAAAATGCTTCGGTATATATATTTTGTATTGCAACTAAAAATCAAACAAAATGGCATGAAAAAATTCAAGGTGAGTTTTCTTACACAGAGAAGCGTAAACCTCTAGATGATTTTGAGGCTTACATCGGATGCCATGCTATTCAAAATGATTTTTACACATTGTTAAATTTTGGCAAAAAAATAAAAAATATTCTTCTTAATCGTCAGGTACATAATGCATCAAATAAAATTGTTTAATGCTGTGTGCAGGTATTGCTCTGGCAACCTCACTTAAAAATTTCAACCCCCATGTAAATGGGGGTTAAAAAGCTTCCAGTTACTACAACGCTTTGATACACAAGCTATTAGGGGTTTCCTAATAACACAATATCCAAATGTCTTGTGTCTATTTGAGTGGGCAGGGATGCCCATCCTACAAATTGGATAATTTATTTGTTGGTAATGCCTTAGTATTTGTTAAGGTCAATCCCAGCTTCTTTCGCCATTGCTTCCAACCCTTTCTTATCCAGGGTTTTGATGGCTGTGGTAGATAAACGCATTTTCACCCAACGATTTCCTCCTTCCCACCAAATACGCTTGGTTTGCAGGTTAACTTGCTGAAGGCGTTTGGTACGGCGGTGAGGGTGGGAAACTGCGAAGGCGTTATTTGCCTTTTTACCAGTTAGTTCACAGCGACGAGACATAACAAAGTTCTCCGATTTCTTTTGGGCACAATCTCCTATTTTATAAAATTGCCTGCCAAATCGGTGGCAATTTGTCCTTATTTCTTTTTGAGCCACTGGCTGACTGATTGTCAGGACATGAGGGAGAGCTTGATAAAAGATTTGTGGGTAAGAATTTTAGGTGTCTGGAGACGCGCCATGGCGCGTCTCTACATTGGTTGTAGGGAAAGGCTTGGGGTTATTCTACTTTGTAGCTTCTTGAGTCAGCTTGGTGAGCACGTCATTAGAACGCTCAACAAAAGCTTTCATTCCTTCAGCATCGAAGCCCTTCTGGGACATCAGTGCCAAATCGTATATGTGCTGGCAAATCATTTTCACAAGTTGTCCGGTAGGTGACTCACCTTCCCCTTGAATAATACTGCTTTGACTGAGACTCGCCAAATTTTGAATCAACGGGTGAGATGTGTTTACCAGCAAAATATGGTCTTCGGGAAACTCTGCTTGTTGTTGCTGCATTAGAGCATTCATCTCCCGCAATCGGCGCAGAATTTCTGGCAAAAGCACCATTGCTGGTGGTGTCCCTTGGGGATCGTCTGCTTTCAAAGCTTCGGTGCGGATGTTCACCTTAGGTTTGTTGAGAGCTTTCTCGAAGAGCTCTTTGACAGTTTCGCTCCGAGTTTTGTTTGTTTTTGGATCGACAATCTCTTTATCTTTGTCTTGATCCAGCAGGGTGTTATCTAAGTCAGAATCTACCCGTGTAAATTTGACATCATTATATTCCCGCTCTAAGAAGTTAATAAAGTGGGTGTCGATGAAGGAGTCCATAAACAGGACTTCCAAACCTTGGTTTTTAAGTGGAAGCAGTTGATGGCAGTAAAAAAGCCCGAAATGCTGATTAATGGGTTGTGCCAAAAAGGCAATTCGTAAAAAGTGGAAGCAGTGGATGGCAGTAAGTAGAAAAATGGAACCACAATCGTGGCAGTAAGTATGTAAAAATTTTCAAGAGCACAAAAGCCTTGATATATGAATGGTTTTAAGGTTTTACAAGAGAGAGCATTGAGCGGACTTTGGTTGTGAGAACACTAATTTGAAAACGAAAAAGGCCATCTGCATTAGTACTAAGATACCAAAGTAGCCCGCTTTAATAGTACAAAAGCATGGAGTTGAGGAAAATTTCATGATGGAACTATGAGAATTTATCGGTCTGGTAAAAGCGCTAGATATAGTAACACAGAAGGGTTTGAGCGATTGCAAAGCAAATTTTCATAGAAGCAGTGCGTGGCAGTAAGTAGAAGAAAATTAACGTTTCTTAAGTTTTGAAGGCAAAATATTCGCTTGAATGGAAGTATGCAATTAAGGTAGAAATTGTATACCGAGGTAGCAATGTTGACAGAATTTCAGTTAAGCGAGTGGTATACATCACTAGGTTTGTCATCACAGCAGTATACAATGGTTCAATCAATACGGTGTGCCCCACCATCGAAGACCATTTGAAATCTGCCATATAGATCATACACAACTTGATATTGAGTTAGTCAGTTCTTTCTCTAAAATAAACCTTGGTCGTCCTTGGTTAACGTTTCTCGTAGATGCTTACTCCCGACGAATATTAGCAATTTACTTAACGTTTGACCCACCTTCTTACCGGAGTTGCATGATGGTGATAAGAGAATGCGTTCGTCGTTATGGACGTTTTCCTAATACTTTAGTAGTAGACGGAGGAAAAGAATTTCAAAGTGTTTATTTTGAAACGTTGTTAGCCGCTTTTTCTTGTACTAAAAAAACTCGACCTGGAGCCAAACCAAGATTTGGTTCAGTATGTGAGAGAATTTTTGGTACAGCCAACACGATGTTCATTCACAATCTTCAAGGTAATACACAAATTATGCGTCATCCTAGAGGTGTAACTAAAAGTGTAAATCCGAAAAACTTAGCGATTTGGACATTGGGTAGTTTATACCAAAACTTGTGTGACTGGGCTTATGAATTTTATGATAAGAAAGAACATCAAGCGTTGAATGAAAGCCCCCGTGAATGTTTTGAATATGGATTAGTGAAAACCGGATTACGTAGCCACAAAATCATTCCATATGATGAGAATTTTAGAATTTTTACTTTACCAACAACAACTAAAGGAACTGCAAAAGTAGTACCAAATAATGGCATAAAAATCAATAATATTTATTACTGGCATAATAGTTTCCGTAGCCCAGAGGTGGAAAAAACTCAAGTAGCTGTACGATATGACCCATATGATATGGGGGTTGCTTACGCTTATGTTAAAAACCAGTGGGTGAGTTGCATCTCACAGCACTATAGCAGTTTAGTAGGGCATTCGGAAAGAGAAATTATGATGGCATCTGAAGAAGTACGTAAGCTAAAGAGTTCTACAAATAAACAATTTGTAGTTACAGCTTCTAGTTTGGCAGAATTTTTAAATCAGTCAGAACAGCAAGAAACAGTTTTACTACAAAGAATGCAAGATCTAGAAGCAAAAGAAATATATAATCCCGGTTTTGTCAATCAAGGATTCATCCAAAAACTGGAAAATCAGGTGTTAGAACTAACAATTAAACAACCAGAATTTCCAGAAATTATGACAGAAGAAATTCACCCATACGAGGAGTTTTGGTAATGCATTCCACCTCAGAGTCCAGAGAATTACTCACGGCGTCTGATGCTGATAAGATTAATTATTTTACGAATTTTACCGTTGTACATAGACTTTTAAAAAAAGCTTATGAAGAATTTTTAGATGCAGTAAATAATCCCGGAGGTGCATCATTAATTTTTTTATTTGGTCCCACAGGAGTTGGGAAAACAACTTTGCTGGGTCAAGTGATGAAAATCATCGAGGAACAGAATCAAGCTTTAATGATGCAAGACTTAGTATATCTTCCAATTGCAGGAGTAGAAGCACGTTCTCCAGACAGTGGCTCATTTGATTGGAAAAGTTATTACAAAAGTGTTTTAATTGCTTTAAGTGAACCATTTGCTGATTATAAAGTGAGAACATCTAGTAGTAGAGTTTATGGGAGTGGTAGCGAACAAAAAACAGTAAAAGTTAAGCCGAATCTGGCAGATTTACGAGCAGATGTGGAGCAGATTTTTAAACAAAGACGGTTAAGAGTTTTTTTAGTTGACGAAGCACAGCGTTTTGCAAAGATAGCATCTGGACGAAAGCAACAAGACCAAATGGATGCAATTCAATCAATGGCTAGCTTCACTGAAACAAGACATGGGCTATTTGGCACCTACGAGCTATTACAGTTAAGAAATTTGAGTGGTCAACTCAGTCGAAGAAGTATAGATATCCACTTTCCTCGCTACAAATGTGAAAATCCAGAAGATCTAAAAGATTTTCAACGAGTGTTAAAAAGTTTTTCCATCGCTATGCCTTTACCTGAAACTCCTGATTTGGAAAAGCGTTGGGATTATTTTTATGAACGTAGTATTGGTTGTGTAGGAATAGTTAAAGATTGGTTAACACAATCATTGAGAAAAGCTTTATCTGAATCGTCAAATTCTTTAAATGAAAAGCATTTACAAACTTATGCACCAGCCATATCTAAATCTATGCGGATGTTAACTGAAGCAATTGAGGGCGAGAATATTTTCCTTTCAAGTGAAAGTCAAGTAGAAAAACTTCGCTCATCTTTAGGATTAGAAATTAATTCTCTTCAAAATACAACTATTCAAGCTAAACCAGGTGATAATTATTCATCGACTTCGTCAAAGAAAATTAAAAACAACAAACGCCGTCCTGGTGAACGAAATCTAAATAGGGATATTGTTGGAGGTGGTGAAAATGCAGGATAATCAATTTAATCTACAATCCCATTGGTATCCTCAACAAAGAAATATACCACAGCGTAGCCATTTGTATCCGTTACCACCACTATTGCTAGGAACACCATTAACTGAAAGTTTTACCAGTTACATAACACGTTTAGCTGCCACTCACCAAGTCCCCACAGGAGTTTTACTTGCTCAAGAATTAGCTCCTAAAATTAGCCGTTATCAAGGACCAAATCCAGATAGTTTGTCACAGGTATTTTTCCATATTTTTTTTAACCAGACAGGTGCATGGAATGGAACTGGAACTATGGCACTTGAACCTCTATTAGTTTTACAAAAGCTGACTAAACAACCCACTTTAAAATATTTAACATTAATGCCTTGGTCAAAAGTTTTGCCAACCAGAAATTTGCTGCGTAAATACAAAGCTTGGTGTCCGTTATGTTATTCGGAATGGAGCCAGAAAGGAATGCCGCTTTACGAACCATTAATTTGGTGTGTCTCAGCTGTTAAAATTTGTCCTATACATCAATATCCTTTAATGAATTATTGCCCCAATTGTGGTCAAAATGTTTATCTGTTAGCATGGAATACTAAAAGTGGATTTTGTTGTAGATGTCATTCTTGGTTAGGCACAAGTTGTTCAACCCTTGAGTCGCAATTATATCATAACCAAGATGTAGAATGGCAAAATTTTGTTGCACAACAAGTTGGAGAACTAATTGCTCAAGCTGTCTATTTGATTGAATCCCCCAGTCGAGAATCAGTCGCTCCCGCTATCAATCAGTGTATTGAAGTTGCTACTCTTGGTAATGCCAAAGCTTTTGCACAAGAAATGTATTTAAGTTTAACTGTTCCTAGAGATTGGCGTATTGGTAAAGCATTACCCCAACTCAATTTGATTTTACGTGTGTGTTACCGACTCTCAATTTCTTTAATTGATATCTATTTAGGTCGGCTGAAAATTGAGCACCCTATAGTTTTAAAAGAGTTACCTCTCTCCGAACAATACTCTAAAACTAATCGCTCATTTGATGCTGACAAAGTCCGAGAATTTTTAGAGCTACATCAAGAATCAAGCCCACCCCAATCTTTAAAACAACTTGCATTTAAAATTGGCTATGACCCAGCCGATTTGTACCGACACTTCCCCGATTTGTGTCGCCAAATCTCTGCACGTTATAAATTACACAACAAGTCTTCTTTTAAACCTCGTGTATAATATTTACTATCTTCCCTACTTTTATACTTTCTCCTCTATCTGGAAGCACATCGTGGCAGTACCCTTGTGGAAGCACATCGTGGCAGTAACTGCCATCTCATGGTTCAAGTAACAAGAAGTTTTGACTTGAAACGTAGCGATTCCCGGTAACGGGACTGAAACATCAGTTTTCTCCCATAACCGCATCCAACATCTAAAACTTGAAACGTAGCGATTCCCGGTAACGGGACTGAAACGATCTAATTTCTACATCTTCTTCTAATAATTCTTTGGCTTGAAACGTAGCGATTCCCGGTAACGGGACTGAAACTTAAATGAGAAAATAAAGGCTTTCCTATTATCCCTTGAAACGTAGCGATTCCCGGTAACGGGACTGAAACCGCACTTCGCCTTTGAGATTTTTGAATGTGACCACCTTCTTGAAACGTAGCGATTCCCGGTAACGGGACTGAAACATCGAAGTCGTCATATTCTTCTTTTCTCTCGATTAACTTGAAACGTAGCGATTCCCGGTAACGGGACTGAAACTATTCCTGAGGCTGAAGCTATGATGATAAATTCTTCTCTTGAAACGTAGCGATTCCCGGTAACGGGACTGCCGTAAAATTCATGTCAGGCTTGATATTTGGCATATATTGGCAAATTTTGTCATACTTAAATAAACGTAGCCAAGGTCAATAGCCAATGACAACGCTGAACATCTCTTTGCCTGAAGCAATGCGAGCTTTTATTGATGAGGAAGTAGCCAAGGGTGGTTACAGTACCGCCAGTGAGTATATTCGCGATTTAATTCGTCAAGCTCAGAAAAAGGCTGAAGAAAAAAAGTTAGAAGTAATGTTGTTAGAGGGTTTAGATAGTGGAGAACCGATTGAGGTGACAGATGAATGGTGGGAACAAAAACGCGCTCAAATTATGCAACGTTTTCCACAAAAAAATAAATGACACGACGTATTATTATTACGCCAAAAGCAAGCGAAGATATTGATGAATTGTTTGCTTATATTGCTCAAGATAATTATGATGCAGCATTAAAGTTTTTTGATGCAATCAGGTTAACTTTTTCCCAGTTGGCAAAAACTCCTGGGATTGGTAGCTCATGCAAATCTATCAATTCCCGCTTGGTTGATATGCGGAGGTGGGCTGTAAAGGGTTTTGAAAGGTACCTGATTTTTTACCTGTATACTGATGAGTATGTCGAGGTGGTACGGGTAATTCATGCAGCACGAAATATTTCAGCTATTTTTGAGGAAGAATAACAAGGAATAGAGACGCTCTACATTATCGTTTGAACCCATACCATTTCAACTACCCAATGCGTTCTAGTCCAATTAAACAGGTGCTATTCGTAACCGCTTCTGTGGTCAAAAGTTCATCTCCTTCTCTAATTCTTCAGGAGGATAGTCAATCACGGGAACACTTAATTTACCAAGTAATTCAATAAAAGTAGGTTTAGAATAACCTGCCATTTCTGCTGCTTGTCCAACCGTTAATTTTCCTGTTTCAAACAGTTTAACCATCAACAGCAGTCGTGCTTCTTCAACACTAATATTCGGCGGAAGTTTTACCTCTAATGCGTTCATCTTTTTAGTTTCTCTTTATAAACCTTATCTAAAACTCCAAGCCTTCACTTTTCTATCATCTCACCTCCCTAACAACTCTTATCAATATTAAACCAATTAATCAAATAAAGACAAGCGCAACCGGAACACCCCCTTGCCATAGCCGTGCTATAAATAATTCAGCTAAAGCAAGCGCAACCGGAACATCCCCTTTCCATAGCCATGCTATAAATAATTCAGCAAACAACCTAAGGCTCAAGTCCCGATGACAGAGCGATTAATTATTACTAAAGTATTCAGTAATTACGCTGATACATTTCTCATGTTGGGTTTAGCCCGACTTGCCGAATATGCTTTGCATAAAACAAAACAAAAAAGTTCAATTCAATTGATAGATAGAGGTACAGCCTATATTCTCCAATTCAAACAGCCTATCAATATCGAACCCATTACCAAAATCCGTTATACTGACCCTTTTCCTGTGGTGAAAGGACAAAAAACCGATATCAGTACAATTCCCCCTGATGTGGAAATTTTTGACACGGTAGAACAAAGCAAGACTCGCAAGCTTTATCGAGATTTTCTCTTTCAACAGCGAGGAAAAATTGACAACCCAGAAGAAGCACCCAAACCACCGGATTCACGCACCCAAAATGGTGTTTTCCTCACACAAATGCGTTGCGATCGCAATCATAACGACCTATGGATGGGTAGTTGGGAATTGCAGGAAAACTATGGTGCTTTAATCGCAGCACTTTTTGAGGGTTTTAGTCAGGAAGATGGGGGAGTTGAGACGGTTGCAGGGATATTCCAAAAAAACACGGGTCGTAAATTACCAAGTATGGGGAGTGCGGTGAGAGTTTATTTACCAACCTCTGTACAAGGAGTGAACCGGATTAAAGCCGATAGCAATAAATTCGATTCGCAAAAAGCAGATTGGTTGAGTTTGTGGTTAATTGCTACCGGGTTATTTCATTATGGAATTGCTGAGAGGGTAAAAATAAGCGATCGCGTTTTTGATTGGAGAGTTGTAGCACTGCAACCCCATGATATCCAATTCCAGGACTATTGCAGTGTCATTAAAAAATTACTTGTACACAACCCGCCAGGAGGAGGACATGGAATTGCTCGATTTGATGCGGAGTTAGTACTGAGGTTCTGTCAGGAATTGCTCAACCACCATTTTGTTCCCAAGGAAATCGAAGAACCGGAAAAGTCAGACGATGATTTTGATGATTTTGACATTTCGGCTAAACCCGTCAATAAATTTGCCAGCAACTTTGCGGGAACTAATTTCGGTTCCAAAGGACAGGTTTATGCATTCAAAGAACTTTTTAGCTTGGGACTTCCAGCTTGGATACATCCCCGCAGCAAAGATGAATTGTATGAATATCTGAATATCTTGGAAGAGCATCTGAGAATAGTGTATTCTCTATCAATTGACGAGGGAACTAGCGAGTTACTTGCAGCATACAGGGATTTTATTACCGGGAATGAATTATATCAATTTTTCCGCTTCCAAGTCAGCTATGCTGATTACATCACAAAGAAATTAGCCGACGGAAAATCAAGAGTTTGTTTATTCTCAAAACAGGGAATCGATATTATGGTGAAAAGTTTTAGTAGTAAATTACGGCAAAATGATAGCGATTTGAATTTAACAGAAATTACCACAAACCCAGGCTTTTTAAATATCGCTAAAGCCATTAATAGTGCTACAGTTTACGCAGGAACTATCTACGATAAGGAAGGGAAAGCAAAGGAAACAGGATGGGAAAGAATCTATGGATTAGCACAAAGATTGAGCAGTCAATCAGGCTCTAAAAAAGATTTTATTATTGAAATCAGCGCATTTTTAGCCAGCTATGAAAATGAGAATTTACGTATTGACGACGAACTCAGAAAACAGAATAAGCCCCGTCGTATTTGGACAACCAAAGATGATTTAGATCGGCTAATTGATTTAATAGAGAGACATGGCTCTAGTTTAGTAGCCAATCTCTTAATTGCCTACGGATATGCCAAAGGTTGGGCTAAAGGTAAAGATAACCAAGGAGACGAGAAACAACCCGATAAAATTTATGAAGAAAGCGAAGATATAGAAGATGAAACTGATAGCGAAAGCGAAGCAGCATAAAACCAGAACTATCCAATTTACAACTTAGATCGTGTTCGGATGAACACTTACACTAGGTTTGTCGTGACGATGCATGCGCTGTTCGCGTAGCTCGGCGTCAGCCATAGCGCTACTACGAACAAATTATTTTATAAGCTCTTAACCGAACATGATGTTACGATTCATAATTCACAAATCAAACCAAAATGTCTAACCAAATTTTTCCAGTTTATTCCCTCTCTATTAGCGGTTTACTTTCCTGGCAAATTCACGCCCTCAATAACGAAGGTAATGAAGGTAATCAATCATTAACACGTCGTTTTTATATCATCCAAAAAGGCGGAACCGAACCCGAATATGTTAACGGTGTTTCTGGCGATATGCTCAAACATATTCAAGCCGAACATTTACACCGCATCGCTTTAGAATCTGGTTTAAGTTTATCCGCTGGAGGAAAACAATTTAATCCCGATCGCATTGGTTACGATATCGAGAAAAACCTACCTGTCTTTACTGACAAAGATACGGATTTAGCCGCCAAAACCGCCAAAGTTCTGCAACTTTGCACCATTAGCGATTTAGAAGGATTTATGGTGACAGAAAAAAAGGGACAAACCCTGAAACGAGAATCAGTCATTGAATTTGGTGCGGTTGTTGGTTTACCCACCTACGTCAAAACCCAAAGCTATTTCCACGCTAAATACGGTATCGAAAATCCTACCCCTTACAACGTCCAAGTCAGTTCCGGATTGTATGCAACCGTCCTCAATGTGGAAGCATTCCGTATCGGTTACAATCCCCACAATTTTAGCTACAGCATCGACGCAACCCAACGCAAACAACGCTTAGACGCACTCCTCAAAAGTATTCTTTACACCTATATGCAACCCAATGGAGCCAAACGCAACACCCATTTACCTCACCCCGACTATTTTGAGGGAGTCATCACCGTTAGTACCCGTCGCTGTCCCGCACCCATGTTAAGCCCGTTGGAAGAAAGTTACAACCGTCAAATTCTCAGCTTGGCAGACACCTTAAATAACCTCAACGGTGAAGGAACAATTCGCTGCTTTGAATTCGATTCAATGGCACAATTCGCCCAACAAATCCAAATCGTTATAGAACAAGGACAACCCTGGGAGAGCGAAAATGCCGAAGCAGTCGAATAATGCAAATTCCCCGCCCTTACGAGGAGAGGGGTTAGGGGAGAGGTTAGAGAGGGTATGGTTGACAGTCTCATACCAACCCGTGAGCTTATTCACCCTCAAACGTTCCGATGCAACCAGTATGGCAGCTCGTTCTAACCTGGTTCCCACACCCTATGCAATTAAAATGGCACTACTCAAAGCCTTACTTGAGAGCCAGGGAAAACAACACCAGGACAATTTTGATACCTGGATAAAAAGGGAATTTACCTGGATTCGGGATTTGCAAATATATATCCTCCCACCGGAACAACTAGTAGTCAATCGCAACGGTTACAAACTCCGATACTACGACCAAACCGCAGATAAAGCCGACAAAAGTAGAACAACTGTTCCCATGCAGGACGGGTTTGTATTTCGGGAATGGATACATTTCCAGGGAGAATTGCAAATTTGTGTGGGCATTCATGAAGATGAGTCAAATAAGTTACAAGAATTAACCCAACTTTTTGCCCAAATCAACTATTTTGGTAAAAAAGGTTGCTTCTTTCAATACTTGCCTGACCGTACCCAAACAACAAACCAACCTACTTTTATCCCCAACCCTAACGACAGTTTTACCATCCAACCAATGGATGATTTTAGTTCAAAAACTACCTTCAACCGGATAAATCCCTTTTCTAACGACAAAGCCCAACTCGACAAAGATAGAATCATCAAACCAGGATTTTTACCCTTAAAACTTCGCTCTACCAGTGCCCGTTATGACTTCTACCAAAGAGACTGATACTTCAAAAACTGCGAATCTCTGGGTCAATCAACCAAAAACAGAACCAACCTTCGCCGGACTAAATGTCATTTTACGCCCCACTCAAACAAACGCCGCCCCGGTTAATTTAAGCGAATGGCTACACCAGGAAGATATTCAGGATGATATTAACCCCATCTGGATACCCCTACGCAAAACCGATGGCGTGACAAAAATTATGCCCGTACTGCCAAACGCAAATTTATACGACAATTTAATGGGGATGCTGTGGAGGCAAATTGCCCGTAGTAATCTGGTTGAATGGCGACAAAAACTCTATGAAATCAGTGGTCTGGAAGTTAATTCCGATTCTCTTCACAGAATTCAAATCACTGTTAATTCAGTTCAACCCTTTCCTCCCACCCTATCACGCGCTATCCACGCATTGTGTCTTCGCTGGTTTGCCAACACCAGCCCAGAATTAGCCCAAATCATACACCAACAAGAAACCCTACCCCTGACAACAGGATGGGAATATTGTTCTCCTAAAAAAGTTCTCCTCAAAATCAGCTTGTTGCAAAAAGATTTACTCGCACCTTTATTATGGGGAATGAATGCAGACTTAGGGCAGGAATTTACCCTAGCAGATATTCCCTGTCGGATGGAAGGTTGGATTGACATTACCCAAACAACTAGCTTCGAGAAAATTGCCCAAGTCCCAACCCAAAATACAATCGATTTGCGATTTCTCACCCCCACTAGCTTCAAACAAGTTAAAAACGTCCAACCTTTTCCCCTACCCGACTTGGTTTTTAACGGACTATTACGACGTTGGAATACATTTGCACCAGAAGCCTTGAAATTCCCTAAAATCGAATGGAATGCCATTGTTTCTGCCTACGACCTAAAAACCTATGCCATGAAAATGGAAGGTGGGGCGGAAATCGGTGCGGAGGGATTAGTTCGATATAAATTTGCAGACAGCGAACAAGCCAGAATTGCCACTATCTTAGCCCACTTTGCCATATTTGCTGGAGTTGGCAGAAAAACTGCGATGGGTATGGGACAGGTTGAAATCCCTAATTAAGTCAGGGTCGTACTCTTCGAGAACGCTTTCAGCATACGCCCCTACGGGTATCTTTGCATAAATTCAAAATCTGAAACCCATGACTGAAAATTATTTGCCCCTGGCGTATCTTAACGCTTGGGAATATTGCCCGCGCCGATTTTACCTGGAATATGTGCTGGGGGAAATGGAAGATAACGAGCATATTATTTTAGGTCGTCATTTACACCGCAATATTAACGAAGAACTAATGATTACCGAAGGGGATACCATAATTCGCCATAGCAAACGGGAAATTCAACCCCAGGATTTTACCGAAAGTTTAGGTGCATACCGCCTTTCCGATGCTGGAAGAAAGACTTTTTTAGAAGCTTTCGAGCGAAAGATGAATGATGAATTTACCCATCCAGTCTTTAATTATCGCTGCACTTACCGACGAGCAATCGAGCTTCAAGCCAGGTTGCTAAGTCGCCATTTACAAGAAGGGATTCCATATAAACCACTTGCTTTGCGGTAGTGGATGCTAAGGGATGTTCAAGAAATAAATTATCCATCTTGTGGAACGGGCGGGGACTCCCTTCCCGTACAAATGGCTCTCTGGAAGCCCGCACCACAAGAGAAAGTTGGATATTTTTTACCTGGAAGTCCCTAAGACGATTGGACAAAGCCCATGCTTCGCGATCGCAATTTTGGCTGTAGGAGCCGAAAAGTTCTTTTTTCTACCCAACCCGAGCAAGCTTGCCCTAGAACGAAGTCAAGGGATGCCTGCATCATACACAATTTTTAAAATTCCAAACCTTGATGACAACACTATTTTATTTGATTATTTACGATTTACCCGACAACAAAGCAGCAAACAAGCGTCGAAATCGCTTACATAAAATGCTAAGTGGTTATGGAAATTGGACGCAATACAGCGTGTTTGAATGTTTTTTAACTGCGGTAAAATTTACCCAGATGCAAATCAAGATTGAAAAGTTAATCAAACCAGAGGAAGATTCGGTGCGGGTTTACGTACTTGATGCGGGTGCGGTGAAGCGAACTATTACCTATGGTTCGGAAAAGCCTCGACAAGAAGCAGCAATTATCATATACTAGGTTAGTAGCTTTATGTTTGGCAGACCAAAGCGGGGGCTAAAACCAGGGGGGTTCTGCCAAAATCGCCAGAACCTTGACAATTTAATAGTTACAGCGTTTTGATATTTAGCATTATTGATATTTTGTGTCAATAAGCGAGGCTGAAATGAAGTCATTTTTTCGATCTGCCAAAACTGCTTGTAGAATCCTTGCTCTGTAAGGGTCTCAGATGGCGGGCTTGAAACGTAGCGATTCCCGGAAACGGGACTGAAACTTGACGAAGACCGCTTTGACTCCGATTTAAGTGCGGCTTGAAACGTAGCGATTCCCGGAAACGGGACTGAAACGAGTGCGGGGGAGAGCATCTTTGGGGATTTTGGGAGGCTTGAAACGTAGCGATTCCCGGAAACGGGACTGAAACTGGCGACAATTTGCTGTTTGACATCAATACTGTTTGCTTGAAACGTAGCGATTCCCGGAAACGGGACTGAAACATCGCTGACAGTCTGCTCTGGATGCTCGCTCAAAAACTTGAAACGTAGCGATACCCGGAAACGGGACTGAAACCTATCATAAAGTGCTTGAAGCTTTGGGGTGGGGACTTGAAACCTAGCGATACCCGGAAACGGGACTGAAACATTGTTGACGTTTTTTAAATTCTGCTTGTTGTTTTTCTTGAAACCTAGCGATACCCGGCAACGGGGCTGAAACTGGCTCAAAGATATTAAGCAACCGGAGGGTTGGTGGGCAGTGCCCACCCAGTCCTTTCAACGCGAACAAATGAACTACTAAGATGAAGGCTGAAACCCGCTCTATGAGTCCAGTATTCTGTGGGACAATCCTGGGCAACTCTTTCTAAGGTATAAATCGCACCTGTTCTTGTAGCAACACTTTCATGCCCAAGCTGGGTAATTGCAGTCATAAATCTTTCCGCAATCAGCTTTTCTTTAGCTAGTTGAGCATTTTGTGTCTCAATTTCATTGCTTTTCTCTGCTGCGATCGCTCCAATACGGCTAGCCTCGGCACGCTTTGCTGCAAAGTAGGCATTCATCATCACTGCCAATCCTAAAAAGAAAGTTGCAGTTGTAGATAATGCCTGCGTTCTCGCTTCTATTTTTTGCTGAGTTGACAATCCCTCCATTTTATTAAACGCCAAGCAAATAAGCATTGGTGATAGGCTAAATATAGCTGTTATTGCTATCAACCAATTTTTTACAAAGTCTGTTTTCGTAGCAGACATAGTAGCGTTACTTCTCACAACACGGAATTTATACGTAGATTATAGGGAAAAAGGGTATACCATTTGTCTCAAAATTTCAATATCTGCCGATAGTAAGATGGCAAATATTAATACTCAATCAAATTTTCATGCAGCCTCCTTCAGGAACGTTTACGCTTCTTCGTTATTGACTTAATAATATAAAAACTCTCATTGGTGAATAAATAAATAAATTGCAAAATCTAAGCTAACATAGAAAGTTGTGGTTCTTATACTCTGCTGATAGTCGTGCATTATTATTGATAAGGTAAATTTGTAAAGTAAACCCAACACTCTTGGCAGAGAAAACAAAGCATTTGCCTCAAAGCAAGAAATGCAACAAAGTTTACAACCGATTGTTAAAGATTTAGTACTTGTAGGCGGCGGTCACAGCCACGCGATCGCTTTAAGAATGCTTGGCATGAAACCCTTACCTGGAGTACGTATAACCCTGATTAGTGAAAATTATAATACACCATACTCAGGGATGCTACCAGGACATATCGCTGGGTTTTATAGTTATGATGAATGTCATATAGACTTGCGACGTTTAGCAAACTTTGCTCAGGCACAATTGTATATAGACCGAGCCGTGAATCTCGACCTGGAAAACAAAAAAGTCATTTGTGCCAACCGCCCTCCTGTCTCTTTCGACCTGCTGTCAATAGATATAGGAAGCACGCCAGCTACAGTATTTGTACCAGGTGCAGCAAAATATGCAATTCCAGCAAAGCCAGTCTCTCAATTTCTACAACACTGGCATCAACTTTGTAGGGACTTGCCATGCATGGTCTCCACACAGAAACAAATAAGCCTTGCCATTGTAGGGGGTGGTGCGGGCGGTGTGGAATTGGCACTATCTATGAAAGCTAATTTGCAGCGGATTTTGAAGCAAGCAACCGGACAACCCATCCCAAGTCCAGAAATTCATTTATTCCAACGCGATACCGAACTGATGCCTCATTATCACCAGTCAGTACGGCATATTGTTAAAAAATCTTTGTTGGAGAAAGGTATTCAATTACACCTAGGAGAAGCTGTGTGTGAAGTCAAACCCCACGCAGTCATTTGTGAATCTGGGTTAACAGTAGAGTGCCATTCAATTTTTTGGGTGACAAATGCATCAGCCCCACATTGGATAAAAACAGCAGGATTGGCGACTGATGAGCATGGTTTTATTATGGTAGAGGATACTTTACAATCTTTATCTCATCCTGATGTATTTGCTACTGGTGATATTGCCACAATGGTAAATCACGCCCGTCCAAAGGCTGGTGTATTTGCTGTCAGGCAAGGAAAACCTTTATTTGAGAATTTGCAGCGAATTCTATTAGGAAAACCTCTTAAATCTTATACTCCGCAAAAAGAATATTTAAGTTTAATTGGCACTGGAGATGGACGGGCAATTGCAACACGCGGTTCTTTTACTTTACCACCTCACCAACTCTTGTGGCGCTGGAAAGACTCCATCGACCGCAAATTTATGGAACGGTTTACTCATTTGCCGGATATGTCATCTGTCATCAGTCCTTTGTCCTTTGTTAATGCTACAAGATTAAAGACAAAAGACACTGGAGAATTAACCAATGACAAAACAATGCGCTGTTCTGGATGTGGTTCTAAGGTTGGTAATACGGTTTTAGAGAAAGTTTTGTACCGCATTAAGGCAGAACAACCAAGTGGGTTAGAAACAAAAGATATTGTTATTGGTTTGGATGCACCAGACGACGCCGCAGTGGTACAAGTGCCAACAGGACAGTTGATGGTACATACTATTGATTATTTTCGTGCTTTGATTAACGACCCGTATATTTTTGGACAAATTAGTGCTAACCATTGCTTGAGCGATATTTTTGCAATGGGGGCTGTTCCTCAAAGTGCTTTGGCGATCGCTACTATTCCCTATGGTGAACCCGCTAAGATTGAAGAAACTCTTTATCAGTTGTTATCTGGTGCCGTCAAAGTGCTAAATCAAGCACAAGTACCTCTGGTTGGCGGTCATACCACAGAAGGGGCAGAACTGGGATTTGGATTATCTTGCAACGGTTTAGCTTATCCAGAGAAACTGTTACGCAAAGGCGGTATGCAACCTGGGCAAGTGTTAATTTTAACAAAACCACTGGGGACGGGAACTTTATTTGCCGCTGATATGCGCCGTCAAGCAAAGGGATGTTGGATTGAAGATGCTTTAGAAACAATGCTGCTGTCAAATCAAGCAGCTTCTGGGTGTTTTTTAGAACATGGGGCAACTGCTTGTACTGATATCACGGGTTTTGGGTTGGTGGGTCACTTAATGGAAATGGTGAAAGCTTCCAATGTTGCAGTTGAGTTAAAGTTGGATGCAATTCCGGTTTTAGCGGGTGCAAAGGAGACAACAGAACTGGGAATTTTGAGCTCCCTGCATCCAGAAAATTTCCAGGGATCTCGTTATATTGATAATTTAGAGCAAATTCAGAGTCACCCTCTTTTTCCCCTATTGTTCGATCCACAAACTGCTGGTGGTCTTTTAGCCTCTATTCCAGATTCCCACGCCGATCGCTGTTTGGCTGCACTCAAAAATTTGGGATACGGTCATAGTTGTGCGATCGGACACGTTATGCCAGTAGTTGGAGGTAAAAAGCCCATTAGTTTCATTCCTAAGTAAGCTTCTTACGCCCAATTAACCTAATTTTAGATGTGGAACAGCTGATTCTGATTAACTTGGTTAAATTGTATCAGGGTCAAGACCAAGAGCTTTCAACCGTGCCTTCAATTGTTCCACCTGCAATTCAGCAAGTTTTGCTCGTTCCTCCGCCTCCTGACGTGCCGTCTCGGCTTCCTGACGTGCCGTCTCGGCTTCCTGACGTGCCGTCTCGGCTTCCTGACGTGCCGTCTCGGCTTCCTGACGTGCCAAAATTTCCTGCTGTAGCGCCTGCACCAACTCACCTGGAGCTAGTAGCTTCTCCCCAGTATCCTCTCGGTAAAAGGCAATCAACTGACCTTCAATTTCCAAGCGAAGCTGCAAAGGCTCACATCGACCATTAGTAATTGGCTCATACTCCTCTGTGCCGGTCAAACGATAGCCTCTAAGCTGTTCGGCAATCCATTCTCCCTTGGGGTCAAATAACCAATACTCTTGAACATCTAGCTGCTCATATAGTGTTCTTTTATATTCCGTATCTTGCTTCCTAGTTCCTTCAGAGGTGATCTCAAAAATGACTACGGGTACCTGACCTTCTTCCCATGTCTTGTAGTTATCCCTTGGTCCTGGTGGCACATCAAAGATAACCATGATATCCGGAGCCACCCTTAATTTTGGAAACCCTTGAGCATAGTAAAGGAATTGGTCTGCAAGAACAATGGCAGCCTTACCTTCTAGATACTGACGTAGTGCGATAACAGCGTTAATAATTGCATCAACATGCACTGATGTTTCTGCCAAGGGTTCACCATCCGAGCTTGGGTAAAAAATTTCTGTTTGTTGGGTAGCTGATGCAAGAGAAGACATATTTTCACCAGCGAATAAGGTCTATAGCAATTTTAAATTATTTTTGATGGTGGTTAGTAGATAGTAGTTAGTAGATAGTAGTTAGTAGTTAGTAGCAAATCAGATCTAATAACCAATAACCAATAACCACTAACCACTAACCACTAACCATCCAAAGTTTTCACAGTTAATACCTGTGGTGGTGTCGAGTCTGGTGGATAAATCAAATTAATTTGTACTTGACGGCGAGAATTTGGTTGCATGGCTACCTTTAGCAAAGGTTCTAAAACTTGACCCGTTCTATGCCACAAATGTACGTAGCGTGTTGTTTGTTTTCCTTGGTCATCAAGGTAACGCAGCTGGATTGTACCTCGGAAAAATGGGAAATCTAGAGAGGGTTTGCGGAAACGCACACCACCTTTGGATAAGGTGTCTTCTTTTAAAGGTGTTTCTAATGTAATGGCTACGGTTTGGTTTTGGTTGCTGGAGTTAATTAAAGGTAGGTTGAGGCTATATTCCACTCCATAGTTACCATGTGCTTCGTAAGCTGTGTCAGGATAGCGCACTAACATTTTTGCAGTTTGGTTTTGACTGGTTCCCAAGCGTCCACCTCGAAGGGTTCCCATGCCGTAGGAAATCGCTTTACCGCGTTGCGGAATAGTCAAGTTCTTTGCTTTTGGGTTATCTACTAGTGTTGTCTGCCATTGAGAGCCTTGGGAAACACCAGCAACACGACCGTAAATGAGTTGTCCCCCAGTTTGGTTTGGAGGGGTCGGAGTTTTATCTCGGGGTCCTGCAAAGTTTCCAGTGTCTAGCAAAGTTTGCCATTCTGCTAAAGTGGGTGCGCGATCGCTATTATCAGCATTTTTCTTAGCAAACATTGCCAAACTTGCTGCATAAACATTGCCATTACTACGCAACCTCATAAAGCTGGAGCGTCCGTTTACGGGCTTTTCGAGATTCCGCACTGGGGTGGGATGGTTGAGTAACATCCGGGTTTGTCCTGGTGGAATCACCAGCTTTGGAGAAAATTCACTTTGCCTGACACCCCTAAGCACGTCAGCTACCGCCCTATTTCCCGGTCCTGCAAAAGCCTTACCATCAGAATTCTCAACGTAAGAGGGTAAAGTCACAAAGGGTGCATCTTGCATCAAATAACTAGCCGCTTGTAAAACCTCCACCGTCACTGGTTTTTTATTGGGATTGTGTAGCATCACTCCCAAGTAAAGCGTTTGCAAATCTTTAGGAGTGTGGGTGTAATGATGGGCAAATAAATCAAATCTTCCCTGAAAAGGAAAATTTAAGTGGGCTGCTGGAACTTTTTTTCCCTTAGAAGGAAAAGTGGAGAGTAAAATTCCCTCTGTCTTAATCCATTCAGGGCTATTGCTATTAAAAACTGGCACTGTATCCAACTTACCTGGCAAAGCACGTACTTCCCCTGCTTGTACGATTTCTTCGGGTGCTGGTTTGGGTGGATTTTGAGCAAGGGTTGTTTCTAAGGTTTTTCCTTTGCCGTGAGAGGAGAAGAGCGTACTTGTTACGAATCCAAAGCTAGAAGTAATAGCAAGTCCTAATAGGAGTATGAATACAGAGGCAGGTAATTTGTTTTTAGGTTGATAAGCTGGCATGAAAATTAACGTTCAAGGAAGTTGTGGTGTCAAAGATGATTCATTTTAACTACAAGTTCCTTGATATGTCTTTGTGAACTACCTACACTAGGTGCAAAATATAAAGAGTTCGGAGGAAATAAAAGCAATTGTGTTCGGAAATGGAAAAATGGCTGTAACCCTTACAAATGACAAATGACGACTAAAACCTGTTAACTTTAATTTGCACCCACCTATTTGCATCTTTACAAATAATCCAAAAACTGCTCTGGAACTAATCTTAATTCTCCCGATTTAAAGCGGTTGATATCTACCCACAGCGCGGTTTTTCTCCGCTTGCCTTCATTAAATTCCAACTTTTCAAGTTGATAGAATTTCGGGTCAACAAAGTCACATTGGTAAAGTTGAATGATTTCGTGACCGGGTTGACCGTTGAATGTAAAGAGATTTTCCAAACAGCCCAAGTATTGAATATTTGTTAAATCAGCTTGGATTTCTTCCTGAAATTCCCGTTTCAGGGCTTCTAAACTGGTTTCGCCGAAATCAACACCACCACCCATTGCACGGTAAAAAGTTTGTTGATTTGTTGGATCGTAGCCTTGGGAAATGAAGGTGCGATCGCCATCCCGAATCAATCCCAAAGCTAAGATACGAATTTCCCCTGGTTTGTGCATCGTCGTTGCTAGTTATCGTAAACAAACGAATTCAGATTATCGCTATCTTCAACAGGCCAGTCTTCGTTTTCGCCACCAATGTACAATTGCTCAATGGTGACGTGTTCCGCACTCAGTTGCTTGAGGGCATTTATAAGAATATCAAGAGCGATCGCATCAGAGGTTCCCAAATCAAACCAACAACGTGCCCATGTACCTTCATATTGCACCTCACCCATGTTGTGCATCAGCGCCAGCATACTGTTGTCATACCCTTGTGAATCGTAATCCATATAGCTCAGGTCAATCCCCATGTCTTGCACCTGAAGATTTTCAGCATTGAATGCACCCAACTTGCCCAAGTAAAACCAAGAGTCAAAAACTTCTTCTACATACTGTCTTTCTTGCCTAGATGGAATTGTGCTGAATCTCAGCCAAATCCACACGTTAAAAGGGTCAAATTCGCGAAACTGTACCTGCATTACCGTTGAATATCCCAATAACTTTTGCTTCCACCCAATTGTAGAAGAAGAGAAGGTGCAAGGGGTGCGGATTTTACGATATGGAGGTGAGAAGAGCTATTAACCTATCGCGTCTGGCGTTCGGCGTGAAAGCAAAGCTGAGGGATAACCGCTCCCATGCTCCCGATGAAGTAGGAAATAAAGTCTAGCAATGTCTAGGTTTTATATAGCAGACAACACAAACGGTAAACAAGGATGCACTAATAAAATCTGACCAGAGAATATCAATGCATCCGCATTCAAAATTAGTGTCGTCCTCCCTATGGCTTACTTGCTAACAGTGGTTATTTCTTTCGCAGCCTTACCCCGTTCGCGTTCAATTTGTTTGACGATACTCGCTGGAAGTTGAGCTTTTTTACTTAAGGCTTTGTCGAAGTTATCGATCGCCTCCTGCATAAATTTCGTGTTTTTATCCTTCTTTGCTTGTTCTCTAAGGATTTGGGCTTTAAGATAATATGACTCAGGGTTATCAGGCGTTGCCTTCAAAGCGCGATTGGCATAATCTAGTGCTTGGGAATACTGTTTTGTATCCCGATAGGCAAGGGCAATACCGCGATCGACTAAATACCGAGGACCCGCATTTTTTGCCAATTTTTCAATAGCCTGTTCTGGGTTGGAAAAAGGTAAGTTGACCGCTAACATTAAATCCATGTAGCCTTTGACCAAATTCAGTTCAGGATCGGTTGGAGAAACCGCTTCGGCTTTATCCAAATGATCGTAAACCTGATTTAACCGACTTAGGGCTTTTGGCGCACCACTCAACGTACCCTCACGTTGCAGAATAACTGCTCCCTCTAAAAAATACCCCACAGCCGTATACAAATTGCCCCGCAGAGGGTCCTCAGGAATGAGCTTTTGTGCGCTTTCTAGAGTTTTCTTACTATACGCCTCTAATGTAGCCCAATCTTTATTCGTGTATGCTAAAGATGCTTTCATAGCATGAGCTAACGGTTCGTTGGGCTCTGCGACGAGGGCTTCTTGTACGGTACTCTCCGCTGCTGGATAATTTCCCTGCTCGAAAATGGCTTTGAAAGCTGCTTCAGTTTTGTCACCAATGTTGCGGGGCTCGGTAGTCCGAAACGGATCTGCTAAAGAGGGATTGACATGAATATTTAGTATGAGAGTCACTGCAAAAGCTATCTTAGCTAGGCTAAAAAATTTAGCAGATGAGATTTTTGGTAGAACTAGAAATGGCTCCGTCATTGTTAACCTCAGGGAATTTACTGTTGTAAATGTTGTATTAATTACTTATGATACCAAGGGTGGCTTGTTCTTATTCCCGTCTGTTTGTGTCAGAATTTTTTATATTGGTTGACTTTGACAATTGTTTCAAGTTCCCATAATTGTTGTAACTATTTTTCTACGTAAGTTTGCAAAAATTGAGAGATAAAACAGACAAAACCGCCGTTAGCGCAACTCCTTGTGAACCCAAACTCGCCACTTCAACAAGGAGCAGGATAGGTCTTGCTGCTGGATAGAAGGTAGTTTGGCAGATAATGCGCTATAAATTTTCTCGGAACTTGTCTTTCGTTGCAGTGTAATTAATAAGTAAGTTGCTGACTTTTTAGTACTATTAACAAATGCTCTATCTCAGAAATATAACTTATCATCCAACAGCCTGCCCAACAGCAATCCTTAAATCAATTAATCTGGAATTGGCACCCCAACAACTTGGTCTTATCATTGGACCAAGCGGTTCTGGCAAAACTACGTTACTTGAAATTTTGTCTGGACTCGCCGAACCTACGTCAGGATCTATCTTGTGGCGGGAACAAGAACTGATTGCAGAACAGATGCAACAATTGGCTGGTTTGGTGTTTCAGTTTCCCGAACGACATTTTTGTGGTGGTACTATCTTAGAGGAATTGCGCTTGGGACATCCAGAGTTGGGAATAGAAAGAGTTAAGCGGGCACTGGGTGAAGTGGGATTGGAGCATTTATCGCTTGGTACAGCGCCTCATGCTTTAAGTGGAGGTCAGCAGAGACGTTTGGCTTTGGCTGTACAATTGATTCGCCAACCACATTTGCTGTTACTAGATGAACCCACAGCTGGGTTAGATTGGTCAATGCGTCGGCAATTGGTGAGTTTGTTGGCAAAATTGAAACAGGATTGGACTCTGCTGATCGTGACACATGACGCTGGTGATTTGTTGGCGATCGCAGATCGTTGCTGGACTCTCAAGCATGGTGAACTACAATCAGTTGACCCAACTACACTGGATACCAAGGAGAGGTTGGTGGTTAGTGGTTAGATAGTGGTTAGTGGTTAGTGGTTATTGGTTAGTAGCAAAAGCAACTACTAACTACTACCTACTAACCACTAACTCCTCACAAATTGTTGATTATTGAGTGTTGCTTCCCCGTGATCTGGAATCCAAGCTAACCACTCATGTTGGGAAACCTGACACAAAAGCAATGCTTCGTCAAAACTGTAGGGGTTGGGAAGTTCTAGAAGTTTTACCCAGGTATTAGCCTCGAAAGCTTGTGGTAACTGTTGGGGATATAGCTTGCTTGCAAAATCAA
This sequence comes from Scytonema sp. NUACC21, assembly GCF_054684315.1. NCBI lineage: Bacteria > Bacillati > Cyanobacteriota > Cyanophyceae > Nostocales > Scytonemataceae > Scytonema > Scytonema sp. NUACC21. Next base: position 122,206 of record NZ_BAAFZH010000081.1, read on the forward strand.
TGTTTTGCCATAAGGTTTGCGTGGCAAAATCTATTCTACCTGAATCTAGTTTCATGGCTCTGCTATGGCCTTATCTGATGGGCTAATCAAAAATTATTTCTGTAACTCAGGCTACAAAATAAATAAGTCCTTTGAAAAGCGAATGTTTTATAACTTTACGTTTATGAAACTAAGTGGACAAAAAATAAAGAGGACAGGATTACGAAATGTAAACCTCCCGAAATCCTTACCAATGAGGAATGACAAAGAACTAGGGACGACCCTCATGAGTTGACTTCATTTATTTATGCCATCCTACTAAGAGTGTTGAGTTGTGTTGCGAGCGAGTTCAGTTAAGGCTTAATGGACGGTAGGCTGATAAATGGGTGAGCAACTCTAGCTATCGGGTTCTCATGCCAAAATTAAAAGCCTCATGGAGAAGAGTACGCGCTCTGCCCAGATCGCCGTCTTATCGTTATGAGGCAACAGAGGTTGTAGATTAATCCCTCCTAGGGATGGGTATAACACAAAACATGACAACTACTTCTTTCCCATCACTGCGCGAGCAACAGCATCCCCTCATTCGCCAACTAGCTAATTGTATAGAAGAAAGTTGGCACAAATACCTCGACTTGTCACCTTATAATTTACCTGCTGAGTTTGGGTATGTGGAAGGTAGGCTCGAAGGAGAAAAACTGACAATCGAAAACCACTGCTATCAAACCCCCCAGTTCCGAAAAATGCATTTAGAACTGGCAAAGGTGGGAAATATGCTGGATATTTTGCACTGTGTTATGTTTCCCCGCCCGGAATATGACATACCCATGTTTGGTTGCGATTTGGTTGGAGGAAAAGGTCAAATTAGTGCGGCGATCGCAGACCTTTCTCCAGTAAACATGGAATATAAGTTACCACATTCGTACAATTCTGCACTGGCGGCACTACCCAACCTGAACTTTTCCCAACCACGTGAATTGCCAGAATGGGGCGATATATTTTCAGAATTTTGTATCTTTGTTCGTCCTAATTCCTCTGACGAAGAAAGTATGTTTTTGACTCGGGTTCAGGAATTTTTACGCATTCATTGTACGCAAGCTCGTATTTCCCAACCAGTTTCATTTGAACATAGGATGCAAATTCTGGCTGGACAACGCAATTACTGCACTAAGCAACAGCAAAACGACAAAACTCGCCGGGTACTGGAAAAAGCCTTTGGTGTAGATTGGGCAGAACGTTATATGACTACAGTTTTATTTGATATGCCTGATTAGTCAAGGGTATGCTGCAGTCATTGAATCGGTGGGCAGTGCCCACCCTACACCATTGCTTGCGTAGCTTGCGTAGGTTGGGTTGAGGAACGAAACCCAACATTTCATCAGTATTGTGTCATTACGTAGGTTGGGTTGAGGAACGAAACCCAACATTTCATCAGATTTTTATGTATATAGCGATGCTAAATGGAGTATTATTTTAATCTAAATATACTGAAATAAACCCGCACGTACAGTACTAACAATCACTCATACTCCCTGATTATAAACCATCTTCCCTTCTGTAGATTCTGTTACGTTTTCTAGTATTTAATAAATGTAGAATTCAATTAACAAGAGAAGATAAAGTCATACAACTTATAACTGTATGAAATCGCCTATATCCACCAATAGCTTGCCTTTAAATTTATTGGTTAAATTAAGATTTAATCAATAAACTTAAAGGTAAACAGTTCACCGCGTTCATTTATATTTAAAGCAACTTGAAACCGTAATCATTTCAGTACCACAGACAAAGTTCTTGCCGAAAATCATATACTTTACAGCATCATCTCAACTGACCGGGAGTATGAGACATAGGAGTGCTATAGTTGGTCGCATTGCAAGGGCTTTAACAGTTAACAGATTTTGGTCATTGGTCACTATTGTACTGATGACTGATAAAAAACCCTTTTTTTTGACTCATCTAACTATGCCTAACTTGCTTTTTATCTAAAAGAGAGAAAAATGCAACCTAACGAACAACAGATAATCCCAAGGTTAAGTGAGAAGTCAAACTTAGGGGAGCAGCTACTTCTTGAGAATGAAAAATCAAAAGTTTGGTGGTTAATCGCTGTATCCCTGCCAGTCGTAGTTTCTTTTGGCCTACTGACTATAGCCAAAATGGAACAAATCAGAAGGCTAAACACAGTTGTACCTAGTGCGCCAATTGCCACCAGCATTAATGCTATGGGTCGCTTGGAACCTCAAGGGGAAGTGATCCAACTGTCTGCCCCAGCAGGAGTACAAGGATCGTCAAGAGTTGAGCAAGTTTACGTAAAAGAGGGGGAACGGGTTCAAAGAGGTCAAGTCATTGCGATTTTGGATAACTTTACCAGTACCCAGGCTGGAGTGGAAGAAGCTAGAGCAAAACTGCAAGAAGCCCGTGCTAATTTAGCAAACGTCAAGGCTGGTTCACCAAGAGATCTTCAAGCTCAAAAAGCAGTTATTGCTCGCCTGCAGGCTCAATTGGCTGGGGAAAGAGATGCCCAACAAGCAACAATTGCTCGCCTGCAAGCTCAGTTGTCTGGAGAAAAAATTGCCTTGCAAGCGACAATTAATCGTATCAAGGCTGAACTAGAAGGGCAAAAAGATGCCTTGATGGCATCAGTTGCGCGTGTACGAGCCGAACAACGCAACGCTCAAGCTGATGCTCAACGCTACGAGATGTTGTATAGAGAAGGTGCAATTTCTCAACAGGAACGCGATAGAAGACAGTTGAGTTTGGAGACTAGCACTTCTTCGCTGGCGGAAATGAGAGCTAACCAAAAGCAAGTCATCGCAACTTTACGACAGCAACTTGCTGAAGCTAGAGCTAACCAGTTAAAAATTGTAGCAACTGTACAACAGCAACTGATTGAAGCGAGAGTTACGCGAGACAAAACTCTAGCAACTTTGCAAAGGCAGATTGATGAGGAAAGAGCGAGACTTAACAGACTGCAAGAAGGTCGTCCAATTGATGTGCAAATAGCACAGGCTCAAGTTGGCAATGCACTTGCATCCTTGAGGAGAGCAGAAGCACAATTAAATCTCAGCTATGTCAAAGCACCAATTTCTGGAGAAGTTTTAAAAATTCATACCAAAACGGGGGAGAGCATCAGTCAATATGGTATTGCTGAAATGGGGCAAACCGATCGCATGGTGGTTGTTGCTGAAGTACCAGAAGACAGTATTGGTAAAGTGCGTCTCGGTCAACAAGCTATAGTCACTAGTGATAATGGAGCTTTTGATGGGGAATTGCAAGGAACAGTTTCCGAGATTGGTAGAAAGATTGGCAAAAAAGATGTGTTAAATACAGATCCCGCAGCAGATGTTGACGCCAGAGTTGTTGAGGTAAAAATTGCTCTCACTCCACAGGATAGTAAACGAGTTGCTAACCTCACTAATGCCAAAGTGGTTGTTGAAATAAATATCTAACAAAATTTATTTGTCATTTGTTCTTTGTCATATGTAAAAGATTGATGACCAATGACCAATGACC